>JAFGSC010000338.1 GCA_016934875.1 Candidatus Atribacteria bacterium | reverse complement strand
TTTCAGCACTCATCGACTTGGCAACCTTGTATATGCTGATTACCTCGCCGGTGGGCTCCCGCATTGAAGTTTCGGCATTCCATTCCTTGATTTGTATGGTGTTGTTATTCATTTTTTTCTCCTTTTTCTAGAAGTCCCAATCATCTTCCCAACTATCAAATGTTGGATTGTAACCGTTGTTATTGCTCTTCTTTGGTTTGGGCAGTTTAAAGAGGATAACCACACCCAGGGAATAGCCATCCCAACGGCTGCCGGTTAGCAAGGAAACCTTCCCTTGAACTGGATAACCGTAAGCCCGGAAGTAATGGACAATATCGGCTGCCAGAAGACGATTGATATACCCGAATTGCTCGCCATTTTCACGGGTTACCTTAATAGCATTATGGTCATAGGGATTGTCAGGTTCCATCTCCAGCCAAATACGGTCACCCATCTGGAGCCGTGCAACAATTTCTTGCCTATTTAAAAATGAGACTCCAACTGCACGCGTAGAAATTAGCTGACCCTTAATATCTGTGAAGGGATAAAAAGCCTTCAATCTGGGTAAGCTTTTCTTCTGTACGGGTTTTCCAACTTTTTCAATAACTAGACTTTCCATCTTTAAGCCTCCTTGTGCTTAAATAAATAGAAGGCAGCCCTTAGATGGACTGCCTTCTTAAATGAGATTTTGTGTTTTAGTCAAGGCTCTGAATAATCAATAATCCTTTTCTTGGATTTGTGATTTGGACATATTTGCCAGGCTGCAGACCTGCTCGTGACAACCAAAGACCTTTTAGCCTTACTTCTGGGACTTCTTTGTGGTGATAAAAATCTCCAACGTCGACAATCTTAAGTTTTCGTGGTCTAGAGAATTCTAAGGTTTTCATGATTTTTTCTCTTCGCCAGAGCACCACCCTGAGTTCCACCTGTGACTGAACCACACACGACCATTCTTGGTATATTTATGCATTTCAATATTGTGGATTGGGCACACCGGGTTCTTCCCATCCGTTTTGACCAAAACAGTTCGACTTGAGCCCTTGCCATTATTCTTCTCATTGTCATTACGGCTGTCCCTGCGGACGGGGATACATTCAGCATTAACCAAATAAGATAAGGCGCCCTCAGCCTTTTTAAGAGCTTCTGCGCCTGATGTGGCTTGAAGGGTCAAAATGCACTGAAATCCGGTCGGATGAATATATCGTACAGCCCAGGAAGCTGTTGTTTCAGAGTAATCTGAGATTGGCTCCGAAAGTTGTATAGATGTGTTTTCCATATTTCTCTCCTTAAATAAATAGAGCGCTCTCCCAAAGAAATAGAAGAGCGCTCATTGAAAAATGTATTGTTCAGGTCAATCTAATTGTTTTTCACAATCGGAACAGGTTAGTTCTATGGTGTCAACCAATCCAGCCTCAGAAATGTTGAGACCACCTGAACTCACAACATGTTCATGTGGACATTCGACTTGCGCAAGTAATTGCTGGAACTCAAATAAGTTAATCCATTTTCCACTTAACCCACTACCCCGACATTGCCGACACGGCAGATAACGTTGATATTTTTCCCCTTTGTAATCTACATCCATGCCTGCTGGTAAATATTTCTCTCCTTTACAATTTGGACACTGGCTCAATATCTTTATTTTTATTATCATCATTGGACCTCCTTTCTTCTGATATTTAAAACAGAAAAACCCGCCAATCAAGGCGGGTGTAGGTGCCTGCGCCAGCTGGTCGCAGGTATTTAATTTATTTACCCCCAGGTTCATTTTAGGCTATAGCACAACTATACATAATCTTATTAAACTCATGCATAGTTATTTTGACCCGAAACGCTTTTCAATCTCAACTATCGTGTAGAGGAGTGTTTTTCAATTAGCTCATACACCTTTATTGTTCTTTTTATTTTTCGCTAAATTATTATGTACATAACTATTAAAAAAAAAAATCTCTTAGATCTGGTGTTAGCTTAAAATCTCAACTAATTAATTGTACTAATATTGAACTGCCATTAGTTTATTCATTATCATTTAGTTTTTCTTCTAGTTTCTTGATTTTGGTTTGTATCTGATTAATTTCACTTGCTAATTTTTCATGTCGAGTTACCATCTCTTTACTACACAATACATTAGAAATTATTGGGAATACAAAACCTAAAGCAATGAATATCCCACCAATTATGGGCCTAAATGGAGATGAACGCATAAGATATATAACTAATATAGCAACTACAAACATTGCCCTTCCAATCCAAGTAAAAATATATCCTTTACAGTCTTTACTTTTTAAATTATCTTTACGAGCGATTAGTTCATCTTTTTCTTTTTTTAGTCTTGCTAGTGTTTTTTTATCGTTCATTCGAACATCCGCATTATCTCCATTCATTATTTCTTGAGTTACAGGTTCTAAAGAAATATCTTCTCCATCTCTATATACTGCATGCTCTGTTCCACAACAGCTACATAAGACATGTGAATTTTCATCGGTAATTTGTAATATTTCGCCACAAGCAGGACAAGGTATGCTAAATATTTCAGACATTTTTCCCTACCAAATAATTTTTGAATTATTATATTTATATATTATTGCTCATTCATTTACAAGAAAATTGCCATTCATCTATGAAAAGAATTAGTAGGTTCTCAGCTTCTATTTCATGAATCACTAAAGATATTGGGTTAGTATTATTTTTTTGGAATAGAAAAGTTGGTGATTTAAGAAACACATAATTATTTAAATTCTCTTGGTTTTATCTAATTGGAGAAGGGATTTTTTATATAGCACTGTCTCTTAGCAGATTGCTATCATTAGAGAAGAAAATGATAGGTTGAGAAATATTGAATGCATTTTCACAAGTATATCATGACTTCCTAATGGGCTACTTCTTTCAACAAAAACTACTCCACCCATGTAGAGTGGGATTTTTCATACAAAATCATACAGATTTGCGAGATTTTACTATTTTATTTAATAACACCATTAATAAAGAGAGTTGAAATACTCTCACGGGGGTGTTATACGCAACTTACTATTGATATTCTGAATATTATTCTCGACTGGTGGAGAGGATGATTTTCCATAGAAAACACAATATTGGGCCATTTGAAAAAGTTATCAACAAGAAAAAATATGGAATATATTTTGATAAAATATTATTGAATTGAAGTTCTTAAGAATCTTCCCATAAAATTCTATACCGGTATAAAACCCATTTTTTGAACAAAACTTAACAGATTTACGGGGTTTTGATATTTTTATGAAAAACATAAGTTATCAAGAAAGCTGAAATAATTTCATGGGGATATTACGCACAACCAACTATTGATATCCTGAAAGTTATCCATTACTGATAGAAAAGGCAGTTTTTTATGCATACCCTGATATTGAGATATTTGAAAAAGTATACATAAACGAGGGTGACGATAGATTCTCCAGAGAAATATCTCCACCGGTGTACACCCCCATTTTTCCAACAAAACCCAACGGTTTTACGGGGTTTTGTGATTTTTATGGATAAGAGTAAAAATGCTTAAAGAATTGAAGGCGCTTTCATGTGGGTATAGTTTGTGCTCGATTAACTGAATCAAACCAAATCAACCTCCACTAGTGGAGAGTGCCATTTTTGTTACTTTTTCTCATATTGGGCTATTGGAATTGATAAAATTGAAATACATGAGTTAAGAATATCAAATAGGCTTTCACGGGGGTATTGCTACAATTAAACTCTCTTCTAATTCTAAATTACTGATTCATGAATACACCAAACTATGACAATAAATTAACCTATAATAATAACAACCCAATAAGAATCCGATATTTATGTCCAGAATAAAACTAATGACTCTAAACGATGCCCTGCTCGAACATTTCATAGCCACCTTTTATGGCTCAGGCAACTACTCAGGCGATTATTGGTTTGTTGGAATGGAGGA
>JAFGSC010000337.1 GCA_016934875.1 Candidatus Atribacteria bacterium | reverse complement strand
CCTTCGGTATCGGGTTATCCAGACAATGTGATATTGAGTTTTGTATACGGTATGGGCTGATTTTCTTAGTCTCATTTTTTTATTATACCAAAGTACGAACGGAAGATACAGGAAACTGCTCTCATCCCCACCCTTACAGGTGGGGAGTTCCCGCTATATTAAATTGAAATAATTATCGAAAGTTAGATTAATGCGTTGTTTATATTTATCAAACTTTTTTTGACTTAATTCTGTTTTAATGTCTCCGGTTCCGAAAGTAATTTTATATCCTAAATATTCCATTGTGTATGAAGAACTTTGCCTTGGATCTAGTAAATCAAATGTATCGGTTTTTTGATCATTTAATTTTAGGTAAAATTTATCCTCGATTATTTTTTTTATTTCTTTTAAGTAATCTACATGATGAGCATTCATTTTTGGAGTAAAAATAATAATAATATCATCAACATATCTGGCGTAATAACTTATCTCTACCATAGACTTAATTTTGTTATCAATATCTCTCATAAATAATTCTGCAAGATATGCGCTAACACCTATCCCCCTAGGAATTCCTTTATTGCTTCCCGATAATTGCGTATATTGTTTTATTATATTTCTTAAAATCTTCTTTGAAAAAGGTGTTAACAAATTATCGTCATTTATTTTATTTAATAATATTTTTTGAGGAATACTTTCGTAAAAATTATCTATATCGATTTTCAATACATATTTAGGAAAACCGTCTTTCAATAAATTTTTTACTTGGCTTACAATCTCATTTCTATTTGACTGCTTAACGTCAAACAAGCGGGAAATATTCCTTTCAATCTGTTTCATAGTAAAATAATATTCCGGAGAATCTTTTGTAACATAAAGAGACTTTGCATTTTGAAAGTCTTTCTTTTCTAACTGAATTTTGAAATCTGATGCAACCACTTTTTCACTTACTTTTTGCAACTCTGCATTAAGCTTTTCGTTTTTTTCTTCTTTTAATTCTTTCTTCCGTTTATATAGTTCTTCAATTTCGTTATCTAGACCTATTCCATTTTTTTGTTTGTCTTTAATTTCCTCTGTATATTTCTTTATTTTTTCTGTAATTTCTGTAATATTTGGAAAAAAGCGACCTTCTAAATATAAACCTTTTCGGTTTTCTAAATCTAATATTCGTCTAAAATTTTCTGCAGAAAATGACTGATTCAACATTATAGAAAATCTCTCCTATACAAATAAAGAATTAAATAAGTTTTGTATTTTACAATATTTCTATTTTATGAATTAATAAAATTATACTGTTACTTATATTTACAGATAAACTATCAATAATACTCCCTAATATATTCAAAAGCCTTGTCAAAAAGATCTTGATCGGTATGAAGTTTGTATTTAAACAGAGTTTTACGCAGGGCTTTTTTAACTTCACGCTCGCCGGCTGCAGTGGATTGCCATCCAGGAAAACGCACAATCTTAACAATTTCATCAATATCATTTACGATGCGCTCAACAATAGCCGGGGTTTGATCGTTACGTAATTCCAAGAAAAGCTCGGTGAGTGCTGCTTTCGCCCCTTTTTGCTCTTCTTCATTATCAACTTCTTTTTCAGCTTGAACTACTTCCTTGGCCAATTGTATTAAATGCTTCAAGAAATCGACGCTGTTAATTAGGCCACGCTCCGCTTTATCTCTCAATTCTTCAAGTTTTTTACCAAGTTCTTCGAATTTTGGTTTACCCTTGTGTTTACGCAAGCGGCTGACTATTACTATTTCAATAATCTTTGCCTTTTTCACGTCTTTGGTTTTTATCAAATCTTCAACGACATCAGCATCTAAGATAATCTTTTCCAAATCATCGTTGATCTTTTCAACATGGATATGTTCGTGGATCAACTTCATGGTTTGAGCACCTAAGGCATGCCATAAAAGACGACCTGTATCCCCTGATGTGGGCTTAACGGATTCGTAAACCTTAGTTAACCAACGATAGTCTCTCTCATAAACATTCAGAATTGAGTCCGGAGACAATGCCTCCCACAATTTAGATAGGTAACTATAAACTTCTGCAAAAGCATCACGTTTCACATTGGTATTCACGCAATCCTGCGCAAGCAAAAGTCCTTCGTAACCTTCAAGCCCCCTATCCACGTTAGGAAAATGTGTAAGACATAACGCAATCGCTTGTTTCAACTTTTCTTTCAATGTTCCAATATTCGTGATTACATGTCTTACCGTTGCTTCATCAAATTCCAAAGCTTTGGCTACATTATCAAAGACCCCGTAATAATCTACAATAAGTCCATGTGATTTATCCTTATAAACACGATTGGTTCGGCATATCGCCTGTAAAAGGTTATGATCTTTCATAGCTTTATCTATATACATCGCCTGTAAAATCGGCGCATCAAATCCGGTTAAAAGTTTTGCAGTCACAATTACAAATTTTAACGGATCTATCGGATCACGAAATCTATCCAAAATCTTTTCCTGTTTGTCTCTATCCATCCGATACTTTCGCTTGAATTCATTACTATCCGATTGATTAGTCGTCATCACAACAACGCTCTCATCGGGAATTATAATCTTATCCATCTCTTGCTTATATTGGTCGCAAGCTAAACGATCACAGCAGACAATCTGAGCTTTAAAGCCCTGGGGCTCAATCTTCTCTCTGAAATGTTTAACAATATCTTCAACAATTTTTCTTACCCTCTCGGGTGACTTTAGAAATGCAGACATTTGCGCAGCCTTTTGCACTAACAGTGCGCGCTGTACTTCCGATAATGTTTCAGTCATTGCGCTAAACTCTGCGTCGATAATTTCTTTATCCACATGTACATCTAAAAGACGAGGCTCAAAATGAAGTGGAAGTGTCGCCTTATCCCTCAGAGACTCTTCAAAAGAATATCGTGATAAATATCCGCTCAAGTCTTCCTCAGAGCTAAAGGTGCGAAACGTATTTCTATCGCGTTTATTAATAGGTGTACCGGTAAGGCCGAAGAAAAACGCGCTTGGAAGTGCATCACGTAATTTTCTTCCTAAATCACCTTCTTGTGTCCTGTGCGCTTCATCAACAAGGGCAATAATATTATCTCTGCCATTTAAAACTCCATCAGCTTCCGCAAATTTATGCATCATTGTAATAATGATTTTCCGGGTATCTTGTTTTAAAAGTCTTTCTAATTCTTCCCTACTGTCTGTCGCTACAATATTCGGCACATCACTGGCATTGAATGTTGCTGTGATCTGTGTATCAAGATCAATCCTATCAACAATAATAAGGACAGTCGGGCTTCTTAGCTCAGGTGCATGACGTAATTTTTGTGCGGCAAACACCATAAGAAGCGATTTCCCTGATCCCTGAAAATGCCAGATAAGTCCCTTCTTAACAATTCCTTCCTTAACACGCTTTACGATTAAATTCGCACCTTCGTACTGCTGATAACGAGCAATAATCTTAATTCTGCGATTTTTCCTGTCTGTAGCAAATATCGTAAAATGATCTAAAATATCCAATACGACTGAAGGCTTAAGCATAGATTCAATTGCAACCTCAATTTCTTTAAGTCCGAATAATTCGCCCAATGCTTTATCATTTTTTGACTCATCACGCCATGGCCCCCATATCTCAAGAGGCATACGTATAGAACCGTATCGAAATGTTTTACCTTCGGTCGCAAAAGAAAAAATATTTGGCACAAATAGCTCAGGAATACTATTTTCATAATCATCATGAATCTGCACCGCTCCATCCAGCCATGATATCGCTGGCCGGACAGGTGTCTTAAATTCACCAATAACAACCGGAATACCATTAATTAAAAGCGCCATATCAGGGATCTTTGTCACGCCCCTTGTAACCTTATATTGATTGGTTGCAATAAAACTGTTATTTGTCAAATTCTCAAAATCAATAAGCCGCACAGGTACATGTTGATTATTTTTGCCAAACGGCATAGTCTTATCGCCCTGAAGCCATTTGGAAAATTCTTCATTTGCCCGCACAAGTCCTACATCATGGACGGCTAAAAAAATTGCCCTTAACTTATAAATCACTTCATCCGCGCGTTCAGGAAGAACACGAATTTCAGGGTTAATACGAATAAGCGCGTCTTTAAGCATTTTCTCAACAATCATTTCACCCTCATCCCGGCCAAGCTCCTCCGCAGGTAAGTACTTCCATTGTACCGCTTTACCATATGGAGGCTGTGTGTTATCCGTAACGCCCTCAAACTTATGCCCGGTTAACTTTGAAATCACATACTGTTCAATCGTATTTTGTTCGTTGAAAGTCATGATTTTCCTCCAAATATTTGATTAATTAACTGCTTTCTTATTTGCTTTTGTAAAGCTATATTAATAAGAACTTTATCCATATTTTTTGTTAAACGAGCCAGATTTCGCACAATTCTATCTTGATCTTTTTTCCCTGGACAACAGATTTGAATTCTTTCCAAATTTTTCCTGCTTATTCTTTTTCTTGTTGTTCCAGAAGCCAAAGACTCCATTTTCCTTCTCATAAAATCGGAATTAAGAAAATACATCCAGAAATGTTTATTATGCATTTTCTCATTAACTCTAATTACACAACAGTCAACTGCTGTAATCATCTTGCATCCAATATTAGGAATTATACAGGCTCTACCTAAAGGCTCCGGCATCCTTGCTAAGAGAATATCTCCAGGTAATACCTCAAAGCAACTTAAACGATGGAAAGTTTCTTCAGTTATAAATCGCCTAGACTTATCAAGAAACGTCCCTACCCCTATATCTGCTAATTGCAATAAACGAATTCCTTCCTCTGATTGATCTTTTGACTCAATCCAATCACCATCAATAAAGCCACCAGTAGAATCATCAGCAATTCCACTTAGCTGAATCTTTTTTCCTTTTAAAAAAATAAGTTTTTCTTCGACTATAATTCTAAACAACTGTTTCAATTCCCTCAGCAAAAATAATTGCTTCTCTACAGCACCATCCACGCTCCACAACAAATCCGCCAGTCGTTTTTGTTCGTTTAAAGGAGGGAGTTTGAACGAATATTTTGCTAAATCTCTCCATTTAACCCTTTTAGACATTGTTCCAGCTGCGTAAGAATTAGCATAATTCCACAATGACTCACTATTAAATATAAAAGCTAAAAATCCTGGTACAAGACTATCTTTCTTCTCCCTTATCACAAAGGCATCCCCAAAACATACACCATCAAACTGAACTATAGAAGAACGCTTAAGATAAGCATTCCTTCTAGCAAAAAGAATATCTCCTTTCTGAAATTTCTTCATTGCAGATACAAGATTTTTTGTGCTTCCCCACTGTTCAATTTTTAAATCACCCGAAATAAAGTGCTCAAGACCCACAAACAATTCAAAACCTGATTGAGATGGATTATCTATACGCTCAATGATTTCATCTGCTATCTCTCCTAAAAATACTTTTTCCCATTTTTCAGTCTTAATCATTCGATAATACCTTTAATAAATTTGTTAAGTTTGCTTTTAATTTTTTAGATTGGTCATCCCATTTGTTAACTAAATCTTTTAAATTATCATTATGGCGGTTATTTGTGATATGTCGTTTTACATATAATTGAACGCTAAGGTTTCCTCCATTTTTTAAAATATCTTCTGTGGAAACAATCTTGCAAAATCTAGGTGGAGTGAACCCCTCAGGTTAGACACTTTAAGTCTTAACACACCATACATTCCGGAGAGTTATTCTTTGCCAGTAACCTCTCGTATT
>JAFGSC010000336.1 GCA_016934875.1 Candidatus Atribacteria bacterium | reverse complement strand
TTAATAAATCTGTGTTACAATTATACAGCACGTTTTTAGATTATTGTTTTGACAGCAAAACCCTTTTCTATTCAGCAAGACGTTTGGTGTTATGATCATAGTAGAATGAATCTACCAATGTCATTCAATATTATATAATGAATCTCAGGGAAATGTTTATTTTAATTTTTAGAAGATCAATTGATCAGATGAATCATTTCATGATGTAGAATAAGATATTCTTTTCTATCCTTATAGGGATATTATAGAAAAGAAAAAATGTAACGTATGATTTTTAAATAAAAATATTTAAAAAATATCATAAAGAATAATTTTGGGGGATGTAGCTATTATGGAAATTTCGGAAAAACTGAGAAATAAGGCTAAAGAAAATATTAAAAAAATTGTTTTACCTGAAGGGGAAGAACCTAGGATGATCGAAGCAGCCAGTATAGTTTACCGAGAAAAGTTTGCTGAATTAGTATTTCTAGGGAACGAAAAAAATATCAGAGATACTGCAAAACAAATGAACATTAACTTTCCGAAAGAGATCGAAATCATTGAACCAGAGTCTTCGAAAGAATATGAAAATTATGCTAAAGTATATTATGATATTAGGAAGAACAAAGGAATGACGGCAGAAGAAGCCAGTAAACTATTGAAAGACTCACTTTATTACGGTGCCTTGATGGTTTATCAAGGGGATGCAGATGGCTTGGTAGCAGGATCCATTCATGCGACTGGTGACGTATTTAGACCAGCTTTGCAAACCATTAAGACAGCCATAGGGGTAAAAATTGTCTCAAGCTCATTTATCATGGTTGTTCCTAACTGTAATTATGGAGAGAATGGAGCGATTCTTTTTGCGGATTGCGCGCTATTTCCTGATCCGGATGCTGAAGAACTGGCGGATATAGCCATAGCTAGCGCTAGTACAGCAAGGGTATTAATGGGCGTAGAGCCAAGAGTTGCTATGTTATCTTTTTCTACAAAAGGGAGTGCAAAGCATCCGTTAGTTGATAAGGTTATCAAGGCAACAGAGATTATCAAAGCAAAGAATCCAAATTTAAAAGTTGATGGTGAATTACAGGTAGATGCAGCTTTAATTCCTGAAATAGGTAGAAGGAAAGCTCCGGGTAGCGAAATTGCAGGAAGGGCGAATGTACTAATATTTCCTGATTTGCAAGCAGCAAATATTGGCTATAAATTGGTGCAAAGATTAGCAAATGCTGAAGCAATCGGCCCAATTTCACAAGGTATGAGAAAGCCAGTAAATGATTTGTCAAGAGGATGTACATCCGAAGATATAGCTAATGTCGTTGCAATTACTGCACTGCAAGCACAAGGCATTTAGTTAACCCAAATAGGATAAGAGAGAAAATAAATTTGTTTTAAAGACAAAATAATTTGAAAAATATAAAATTATTTTATATAATTATGTTTTGTGGCTAATGATAATAAATGTTATATGATTTTAACAAGGAGGAAGCAAGGTGGCCTTACCAAAAAGAAAAATATCAAAGTCAAGAAAAAATAAAAGAAGAACCCATTGGACTGCAAAGCCAATAAATTTAATTGAATGTCCTAGATGCCATGAATATAAATTACCTCATCATGTTTGTCCTTCATGCGGTTACTATAATGGAGAGAGGATTATACCAGAAAAGAAAAGTGCAGAAGCTAAAGCAAAATAGTATCAAATGAACAAATATATTGAGTGTATTACTGTTGAATTATCCAGCATATAATCTTTAAAGAGTGCTTATAATATTTAATTCATATTGAGGCACTCTTTCAATTTTTTAATGACAGCCAATCATTAATTCATCAATGGTTATAAAGGGAATACTATGGGGTTTTTTCATCAATTTTATAGGTAGACTACTTGATTAAATATTTCATATTATATATACTATCAGTTAATAGTAACCATTAATAGGTGATCATAAAGAAAAGATTGAGAATGGCAGAATGGCTAAGAGTATAACAAAAGAAAAAAGACAGGAAAGAATAAGGGAAAAGATATCGATCAACCCTTTTATTTCAGACGAACAATTGTCAAAGTTATTCAAGGTAAGTATTCAAACAATCCGTCTAGATCGATTAGAAATGGGCATACCCGAGATGCGTAAAAGAGTAATTCAACTTGCTCAAAATGCCTCTTCTAAGGTAAAGGCACTGAATAAAAACGAGATTATCGGGGATTTGATCGATATAGAGCTAGGCAGAAGTGGAATATCTACAATGAGAACAACAAAAGAAATGGCTTTTGATAAGAATAAATTGGTCAGAAGCCATTATATTTTTTCATTAGCGGATTCCTTAGCAATGGCAATTATTGATGCTGACATTGTATTGACTGGCACTGCTCGTTTAAGATATAAGCATCCTGTTTATGTAGGACAACTATTGATTGCAAAAGCTAGAATTGCAACTAAAAAAGGTAACAAATTATTGGTATCGGTTCACATCAGTTGCGATCATGTTGAAGTTTTTACGGCAAAAATCATTATGGTTTCACTGGATGGAGAACATAAAACACCAGATTTTAATTAAATAAATTCAAAAGAATAAGGAGCAACAAAATGGAAAATATGGACAGAGTTAAGAAAATCATCGTTGACCAGCTTGGAGTTGAAGAAGATAAAGTCAAGGAAGATTCTTCATTTATTGATGATTTAGGAGCAGATTCACTCGATATTGTTGAACTGATTATGGCATTTGAGGAAGAATTTGATATTGAAATTGCTGACGAAGATGCCGAGAAGATTAAACTTGTAGGTGATGTCATTCGCTATTTAGAAGAGAAACAACAATAGAAAAATTTTTTAACATCCTTTTGATCAATGAATCACATGATGGAGGAACAAATGAGGGGGGTTACACAAAATAGATTTAAGTGATCTAGAAAATCGGTTGGGGTATCATTTTAAAAGTGATGATTTTTTAGGTAAAGCGCTAACTCATAGTTCTTGTTATCACAAAAAGGAAGAAAAGGATAGTAATTATTTTCAAAGACTTGAGTTTTTGGGTGATTCCGTTTTCAATTTATCAGTAAGTGAGTATTTATATAAGAAATTTCCTTTTTTCTCTGAAGGGAAACTATCAAAGTTAAAATCAGTAATTATTAGTCAAACATACTTAGTAAAATTTGCTGAATACATTCATTTGAACAAATACATTATACTTGGGAAAAGCGTAGATTTAGTTAGAGAAAGAGGGAAATTTTCTATTTTAGCTGATTGTATGGAAGCATGCATAGGGGCGATTTATTTAGATAGTGGATTTATAAGTTCTCGGAAGGTAGTGTATGGCTTAATTGATAATGTCTGTAAAGATTTGATCAATGAAAAAACAATTCAGGATTATAAAACATTATTGCAAGAGAAAACTCAAAGACAATTCAATTGTTTGCCAGATTATAGGCTTACTAAAGAAGAGGGGATGGAGCATCAAAAGGTATTTTATATCGAAGTGATCATCGATAAAAAGGTCTACGGTAAGGGAAGCGGCAAGAATAAAAAAGAAGCAGAACAGGCTGCTGCCTGTGAGGCTTTAGATAAAATATTAAAACAATGAGAAAGGTGTTTTTTGTATTTAAAAGAGCTTGAAATCAAAGGATTTAAATCATTTTCGAATAAGATAAAATTAAATATCACTCCTGGAATAACGGTAATTGTTGGTCCGAATGGTTCTGGTAAAAGTAATATTACTGACGCAATCCGATGGATATTAGGTGAGCAGAATATTCGATCATTGAGGGGAAACAAAGTTACAGATATGATCTATGCAGGTAATGATAGTGGAAGGGCATCAAATATTGCAGAAGTAGCCATGCTATTTGATAACGAAGATCAAAAGCTATCTATTCATTCTGAAGAAGTTCAAATAAAAAGAATCATTTACAGGTCTGGCGAAATTGAGAATTACGTTAACAATGTTCCATGTAGATTAAAGGATATTCATGAACTTTTTTGGGGTACTGGGTTAGGAAGAGGTTCATACTCGATTATCGCACAGGGGAAAGTGGATTTTGTATTAAATTCTAAGCCAACGGAAAGGCGAGTTTTATTTGAGGAAGCCTCAAACATTTCCAGTTATAATAATAAGAAAGAAATTGCAATAAAAAAACTTGAACAAGTTGATAACAATCTCATTAGAATCAACGATATCTTATCAGAAGTAAAAGATAGTTTGAATCATTATCAAAAAAAAGTAGATGATTTGAAGTTATACCAATCTTATTCAAATGATATTAGAAGATTGGAATTTTTTATTCTCAGTCAACAATATCTTTTATATCAAAAAAATATAAAGAATTGCAATCATCATATCAATTTATTTCATGGTGAAATTGAAAAGATTGACAGAATGATAGTCAGTGAGAAAAAAAATGTTGTACAGCATGAAAAGGACCTAGAAAAATTAGAAGAATTATTGAATAAAAATGAAGAAAAACTGATTGAGAGTGAAAAAGAAAAAAACAATACTAATGATCTATTAATGATTTTAAGACAAAAAAAAATAGAAATAGAAGGACGTTTAAAAAGTTTAAGTGAGGATAAACAAAGTGCTGAAAATAAATTAAACAGTTTTAAAGAAAATTTAACCGAGATTGAAAAAGATTTTAAAGAAACTTCCAACAGCACATCAAAGATTAATGTAGAAGTCAATCAGAAAGAACATGATTATTCCAGGTTGCATGAAATAAGTATAAGATATAAACAATGGATAAACAAATTAGAAAGCGCTAAAGAAAGCCAGCTTCCAAAGTTTATTTACCAAGTGCAAGAAAAAAAAATCAAAGATGAAATGATTCTTAGTAATTTGAAATCATCCTTACTTACAATAAGCAAAGAAAAAGAAAATACAAGCAATAAATTACAAAAAAGTATACAAAAATTACATGATGTACAACAAAACGTCCTGAAATTAGAAAAAGTAATGAAAGATTTTAGAGATGGTCAAAACGAAATAGAAAAAAAATTAGCTAAAAATGAATTCATAATAGAGCAATTAACAAATTTTTTAAAAGATAAGCATAATGATCAAATTCTTAGAAATAAAGAAAAAGAATTCCTTGAAGAATTTAGAAAGAACAATCGAGTCAAAGAAATGTTGCTTAGTAAAGAATTATCAGAAATAAAATATGGGGAAGGCATGAAATGGCTTGGAAACGCTATTGGGATTATAGAATACATTCCCGAGAAAATTGATCGAATGATTCGTTTTCTTTTAAATGACAAGACTTTTTTGCTCCAAATAAAAAATATAGAAAATATTATTTCTTTTCAACAAACATTAGGGAAAAATAATTTAATTCAAATTAAAATGGTTGCAGATAATTTAATATCGAAGCAAAACCCAAATAAATTAGAATTAGAAATGATTAGAAAAGAAAAGAATTTTATTGGCTTTGCAAACGAACTAATCAAATTCCCCATAGAATATCACTATTTATTTGAAGTATTGTTAGGGGATATTATTATTGTTGAAGATTTAGAGACTGCTTTGAAATTATCGAATCGCCTAAAAGAACCATGGACAATTGTTTCTTTAGACGGAACTGCCATTGATCATCATGGGATAATCACTCTAAACGCATTCAGTGGAGATCATTTTCTTAATGACGAGACCTTGTTATCAGAAAGGATTAAGCAACTGGAAATAGAATTGAATCTAAACGAGAATGAAATCTACCAAAATCAAGATAATTTGAATAAACATAAAATTGAAAAACAGGAATTGTTAAAGGAATTTAACGAAATAATAAGCAAAATTAAAAACAATAATGAAAAGCTTTACCAGGAAAGCTCTCTTTCAAAGGAAATGAATGAAAAAATATCAGAAACAAAAATATTTTTAAAGCAATTATTAGAAGATGAAAATATTAAAAAAATAAAAACAGAAGAATTGCAAAAAAATATGCTCATTTCTCAGAAAATCATGATGGAAATAGAAGGATATAGGAAATCTTTTCAATTGCTTCTAGAAATTATATTAAGAATAAAAAATATTTGTGATAGAGAAAAAAGTAAAATATCTAGGGAAATAGAGAATTTGAAAATGAAGCTGATTTGGAGCAGGGAAAGAGAATCGTTGCTTCAAAAAAGAAAAAATGAAATAGAACATTTCTTACAAAATTATTTGGATGATAAAAAAAATAGACAGGAAAGGTTGGATTCATCAAATCAAGAAAAATCAGAATTAATGCAGCAGGAAAGATTATTAGAAAATAAGTTAAAATTGGCCATAGAGAAAAGAAAAAATATTGATTCAGAAAGAATGAATTGCAAGGAAGAAATAAAAAATAAAGAAGGATTCATTCGAAAAAATAGGGAAAATATTGAAGATTTTCAAAGACAATTAGAAGGTAAAATAAATAGTTCACACCAACAAGAAATACTACATGTGCAAATCAAAGAAAAAATCGACAACTTGAAAATGATTATACAAAATCAATACAATTCTTCAATAGATGAGGTTTTAGCACATCAAAAAGAGTCAGGTAGTAATAGAGAGGCTACTGATAAAATTGATGAATATAAAAGTAAAATCAGCTTAATGGGGCAGATTAACTTTGATGCCTTGCAGGAATATGAGAAACAGTCTGTAAGATATCAAGACCTTCAGTTAAAGAGGGATGAAATATTAAAGTCAAAAGAAAAGCTTATTCATTTAGTTCACGAGATTGATCGGGTTGCAGAAAATCATTTCTACCAAACTTTTCTCAAAGTAGAAATCTTTTTTAAAGAGATATATCAAAAGCTATTTCATGGAGGCCAAGCATCCTTGGAATTGTTAGACCGTAAGAATTTGTTAGAAACGGGAATTGAAGTCATGGTCCAACCACCTGGAAAGAATTTACAGAATCTTTCCCTGCTATCAACTGGGGAAAAAGCGCTAACTGCTATTGCCTTATTGTTTGCATTGTGGAAGGCAAATCCAAGTCCTTTCTGTTTTTTTGATGAAATTGATTCCGCGTTGGATGAAGCTAATGTGTTGCGTTTAGCATCTTTTTTAAAAAATGAAGATTTTAAAAATACTCAAATTATTATTATTACCCATCAAAAAGGTATTATGGAAGCTGCAGATGCGCTTTATGGGGTAACCATGGAAGGATCTGGCATTTCAAAGTTAATGTCTGTACGTATGGTAGATTCGGAGGTACAAACGAATTAATAAAGTATTATTATCGTTAAAAGATGGATTAAAAAAAACAAGAAATAGCTTCTTAAGTAAATACGATTTGTTGTTTACTGATGCAATTAAAGATAAGCAGGGTTTTTTAGACAAGATCGAGGAATTACTCATTCTGTCTGACCTCGGATATCAAATAACAGAGTCTGTTTTAGAAAGATTTAAAGAAATGGATTTGCATCAATTTAAAATTCACGATTTTAATTATTTTAAAAACATATTAGAAGAAGTATTATTGGATATGTTTCCTGGTCAAAAGACAACATTTGATATCGATTCAGACAAACTTAAGATAATTATGGTTGTTGGAGTAAACGGTACCGGGAAAACTTCTTTTATAGGAAAATTAGGTTATTTATTCAGGGGAAAAGGGAAAAAGGTGCTTATGGTCCCAGCTGACACTTATCGGGCTGGCGCTATTAGCCAATTAGGTATTTTAGCAAACAAAACAGGGGTAGAGATGCTGAAAGCAAGCGCTAATTCCGATCCTGCAGCAGTAGTTTTTGACGGTATGCAATCTGCTATAGCAAAGAAAAAAGAATTGTTGATTATTGATACCGCCGGAAGATTGCACACAAATCATAACCTAATGAAAGAGTTGGAAAAAATTAAAAGAGTTGTTTTAAAACTTGTTACCAAGGAATCACTAATGACCACCCTGGTTATAGATGCCACTACAGGTCAGAACGGAATTAATCAAGCACTTTATTTTAAAGAATCATTGGATCTATCTAATTTAGCTCTAACAAAACTTGATGGAACAGCTAAAGGGGGAATTGCTTTGGCTATACAGAAGGATTTACATATTCCAATAGAGTATATTACCTTTGGTGAGGGAATTACTGATTTATGTGAATATAATGCAGAGGCTTTTATTACAGCGCTTCTCGATTGACACTGACTAGAATTTTCTATATACTGATAAGGAATTTTTTGAATGATTATTTTCATGTTGAATGTTAAGGGAAGAGAATGTTAGGTAATTTATCATCAAGATTACAAGATATTTTTAATAAAATCAGGGATAAAGGCAAGCTTTCTGAAAAAGATATCCAGCAATCTCTTAGAGAAGTTAAGCTTGCCCTATTAGAGGCAGATGTACATTATAAAGTCGTTAAGGATTTTATTGCAAAGATTGAAGAACAGGCTAATCAACAAGACATTTCAAAATCTTTGACTCCAGGACAACAAATGATCAAGATTACCCACGAAGTTCTTACTGAAATATTAGGACAAAAACAAAGTAAGCTTGAAATTGGAAATGCAAATCCAACCAATATTCTTTTAGTGGGTTTGCAGGGATCAGGGAAAACGACCACTGCATCAAAATTAGCTTTACAGACGAAAGGTAAAGGTTATGTTCCCCTTCTTGTTGCAGGTGATAAGATTAGGCCTGCCGCAACAGAGCAGTTGCAGTTAATGGGTAAGAAGGCTGGTGTAGATGTTTTTTCAAAAGAAGGCAATATAAGCTTAATAGAAATTATTTTTGAAGC
>JAFGSC010000060.1 GCA_016934875.1 Candidatus Atribacteria bacterium | reverse complement strand
TGGCTAAAAGGCACACAAATCGAGAGTGAGACGAGGGGTTTTAAAGTACAAATGGACAAACCTCTAGAAGAAAATGGTACAAATTTGGCACCAAAACCGGCAGAGGTATCCCTACAATCCTTAGGTAGCTGCTTACTCTTTGCCTATCTCTATGCGGCAAATAAGTTAAAGGTTACGATTGAAGGTTTAAAGGTAGAACTTGAAGGAGAAGTTGTGTCCGGTGGATGGCAAGATGAACAAAAAAATAAAAGAAATGGTTTTAGAAATGTGCAATTTAAGGTCCAGGTGATTACCGAACATTCTAATGAAGAAATTCAAAAAGTACATAATCTGGCATTAAAAGCTTCCCCAATGTACGATAATTTTATCCATCCAATAGCAGTTACAGGCTCTTTTTTGATCCAATAGTCTGTAATTTCTTACATAAGCTGGACTTCTCTTGGATGGAGGAGTATTATAATTTTTCTTGACGGAAACATATGTTTGCTTTATAATAAAATTACCTAAAGTCTATAAGAATTGGATAACGGGAAAACTTATGATTGATCATGAAGAAAAACTGACTAAAAAACAACAAAGAGCGCTAGGGCTTATTCAAATCCAAATTCGTGAAACAGGTTACCCGCCTACCGTTCGGGAACTATGCGAAGCCTTAGGCGTTCGTTCCTCTGCTACGGCCTTTAAGTACCTGAAAATTCTGGAAAGAAAAGGATATATCAAGCGGGAGAAAGAAAAAACAAGGGCTATTCAACTAAAACCACAATTTCGAAATCTCCCCCTTATCGGAAAAGTCGCTGCCGGAAACCCTTTATTAGCTTTACAGGAACATGCCCAGATGATTCCCATGCCAGAAGAACTGGCCGGCAATGAGGAAAGTTTCCTAGTTCGGGTTGAGGGAGATAGCATGATCGGTGACCATATTCTGGATGGGGATTATGTCATGATTCACCCTCAGAGTAGCGCTGATAATGGAGATATTGTAATTGCACTTATTCACCAGGAAGAAGTCACTGTGAAACGGTTTTACAAAAACAATGATCAGATTATCCTAAAACCATCTAACCCGGCTTATCAACCTATTATCACGAAGGATATCTCCATTTTAGGGAAAGTCATCGGGGTCATTCGTAGGTTTAACGGAAGGAGATAAGGATAAATTATGCTCTACATTGGTACTTCCGGTTTTAGTTATCAAGACTGGGTCGGCCCATTTTATCCAAAAAATACTCAAAAAGGGGAAATGCTTCCTCTTTATGCTCGGCAATTTAACGCTGTAGAGATTAACTCTTCCTATTATCGCATTCCCCCTGCAAGTGTTTTTTACCATTTACAGCGCAAAGTGCCAGATTCCTTTAAATTCTCCATCAAGGCTAATCAGGAGATAACCCATGTACGAGGCATAAATCCATCGATTCTTCAGGAATTTAAAATGTCTTTAGAGCCACTTTTGAACAGTGGAAAACTGGGTTGCATCCTGGCACAATTTCCTTACTCCTTTCATTACAGTAAAGCCAACCAGGACTATCTCCGCTATCTAAAAGAGAACATAGGTGATATTCCTCTCATCGTTGAATTCCGAAATGCTTACTGGGCCAAAGAGGAGGTCTTTAATTTCCTCAGAAAAAATGAAATAGGTTTTTGCACAGTGGATCAGCCTTCTCTAGTAGGATTGCTTCCTCCCCTGGCAGAAGCGACCTCCCGGTTGGGTTACATCCGTTTTCACGGGCGCAATAAAGAAAAATGGTGGCAACATGAATACGCCTATCAGCGCTACGACTATCTCTACAATGAACAAGAATTGAAGGAATGGGTGCCAAAAATAAAACAGGTTACTGATAAGACTACCGATCAGTATATCTTTATGAATAATCACTACAAGGGAAAAGCAGTTAAAAACGCACTGATGCTTATGGATCTACTCCGACAAGAAATACGACCGACAATCATCAAAGATCATACCAAAAAAGACATGAGGGATACGAATTGACCAGTCCTATTTATTTTTTTCACTAAATAGGCAAACGTATGTTTTCTTAAGAAAGGATAATATATGAGTTTCATCCATCTACACTTGCATTCTCACTACAGCCTACAGGATGGCCTGGGTAGTATTGAAGAGATCATTAGTAAAGCCTGGGAGTTAAAAATGAAAGCAATAGCCCTAACCGATCATGATGGGCTCTATGGAGCCATTGAATTTTATAAAAAATCTCTCTCTGCAGGAATTAAGCCCATTATCGGATGTGAACTGCGCATCAAAAGTGAATACCTTTTTTCTTATCCAACTTACCTGGTGCTCCTGGCTCAAGATAATACCGGTTACCGAAATCTTTGCCAGTTAATCACTCACGCTCATTTATCCAACCCCAAAAGCATACCGGCTATTGACCGGAATACACTATCACGTTATCACGAAGGATTGATTATTCTATCCGGATGTCTACAGGGAGAAATTCCAACCCTAATTACTCAAAAAGAGTATCAGAAAGCTGAAATCGCTGCCCTATGGTATAAAAAAATATTCGGTCCTGATCATTTTTACCTGGAAGTCTCTTTTCATGGCTTAACACAAGAACACATCATCAATCGTTACCTTATCGACCTGGGTGAAAAATTATCCATTCCTATTGTAGCTACCAATAATGTACACTATCTAGACAGTAGACAATATCATCTCCAGAATATCATCAATAAGATTGCCAATCAAAGTACGCGGGAATGTCTTCACTATCAACCCTTACCTAATAGCCAATACTACCTCAAATCAGATCAGGAAATGAAAGACCTTTTCTCTTTTTTCCCAAAAGCACTTCGAAATACGGAAAAAATTGCAGAAGAATGTAATGTAAGACTTGAACTGGGTAAAATTCAACTTCCTTCCTATCGTCCCCCTGAAAATTATTCTGCTACCGAATATCTAGAAAAGCTTTGTTTAGAAGGACTAAAAAAGTATTACCCGGATCCTTCCAGTCAGGCTTTCTACCGCATGAAATATGAGCTGCAGGTTATTCATCAAATGGGTTTTGCCGGTTATTTTCTTATTGTTAGAGACATTGTTCAGTTTGCCAAAAAAGACAATATTCCCGTTGGGCCAGGAAAGGGGTCCGCAGCCGGAAGCCTAGTATCCTATTTGCTCAATATTACCGAAGTAGATCCTCTGAAATTCAAGCTTTTCTTTGAACGATTCCTCAATCCTCAACGGATTGACCTCCCGGATATCGATATCGATTTCGGACAAATAGGAAGAGATAGGGTAATCCATTATATGTTTCAAAAATTTGGACGAGAACAGGTTACCCATGTCTGCACCATAAATACTTACGCCGCCCGCTCTGCTATTCGGGATACCGGAAGAGCATTAGGTTTTTCCTATCAGGAACTCAACAAAATTGCTAAAATGATGCCCTTTTTCTCTTCCCCCGGGGTTATTTCTTCCTCTTTGCGGAATCTACCGGAATTTAGACAACTTCCTTATCAGAAAGAGCCGTTACGCTCCCTGCTCTGGTATGCTCAATTTATGGAAGGCAAACCGCATCATCTTTCGGTTCATGCCTCAGCAATGATTATTGCCGATCAGCCATTATCCAACCTGATCCCATTAGAACTGAGTCCGGATGGAGAAATTATCAGCCAATACGAGAAAGAAAGCATTAAGGAAATAGGTTTACTAAAAATAGATATCCTGGGATCTCGAAATTTAACAGTCATTCAGAAAACCCTGCAAAGCCTTGGTGAAAATAAAATGAATATCCATTTAAAACAAATTCCCCTGGACGATCCTTCTACCTTCTATGCTCTTAAAAAAGGGAAAACCTTGGGTGTCTTTCAGCTGGAAAGTGCGGGAATGACTTCACTGTTAAAGCAGTTATCTCCTTCCTGCCTGGAAGATTTAATTGCTGCACTTTCTCTCTACCGCCCCGGACCTTTGGATAGCGGAATGACTGAACAGTACCTGAAAATAAAAAATGGGTATGCAAATATTGAGTATCCCCATGACCGCCTGCGGGAAGTATTAAAAGATACCTATGGAGTGATTCTTTATCAGGAACAAGTTATGCAGGCTGTTTCAGCCTTTGCTGGCTTAACCCTGGGAGAAGCTGACCTTTTTCGTAGAGCAATTAGTTCCCGGTCACCGGCCATCATGGAAGAACAACGTACCCGTTTTTTAGAAAAATCGATGGAACAAGGCATCACTAAAAAAGAGGCTGAAAAAATATTCAACCTGGTCGCTAAATTTGCCTACTACGGCTTTAATAAAGCGCACAGCACTTCCTATGCCTTGCTCTCTTATCTAACCTGTTACCTGAAGGTACACTATCCGGCACATTACCTGGCTGCCTTGCTGACCTATGGAACAGGTTACTATGACTCAGACCGCTATATACAAGAAGCCCGTCGTTTTCGGGTACAGATCCTACTCCCCGATATCAACAAAAGCCAGGTTGGTTTCTCTGTAGAAGCTAATGCTATCCGCATAGGGCTTATAAAAATAAAGGGTATGGGGATGAAACAGGTCAGTTCTATTTTAAAAATAAGAAATGAAAATGGACCCTTCCTGTCCCTCTACCATTTTTGCGCCAGAACCCATTCGATCAGAATAAACCGAACTGCGATTGAAAACCTGATTAAAGTAGGGGCGTTTGATTTTACGAGACGCCCCAGGTCTGTATTACTGAACCTTCTGCCTCTAATCTTAAAAGAAACCGAAAAGGAGAAAAATAGTGCCAACATTTATAAAAACTGAAATAAAGCCAAATAATCATATTGACCTACTGCTGAAAGAAAAGATTCCTGTTTACAGTTTTCCTGTTTCTGTCCTTTTAAAAATGGAGAAAGAAATTTTGGGCATTTATGCCAGTATCCACCCTTTGTCGTACTATCGTAAGCAATTAACAGTCCAGTTATTGCCCGGACAGAATCTCATCAGAAGCCATCATATTGCCCAACTAAAAAATGGGCAATCTACTCTAATCGCTGGTCTTTTGATTCAGGCCAGAAGACAATACACCAAGCACCGGGAGGTGATGGCCTTTTTGCTTTTGGAGGATGAAACAGATTTGTTTGAGGCTATTGCTTTTCCAGAAATATTCCGTCAATACTTTTCATTACTTACCAAAGATGCGTTACTCTTGATTAGAGGAATCGTAAACAATCAAAATGGAGACATAAAAATAGTCATACAGGAAATCAAGGATATTTATTCTTATTTCAAGAAGAAAATGTAATCAATTCAATACACTATATAAGGATAACCGAGCAATGTCAATTCAAAAACTATTCTCTATCATTCACCTGGATCTAGATGCTTTTTTTGCATCAGTAGAACAGCGTGATCATCCGGCCTATCGAAACAAGCCACTCATCGTTGGCGGCATACTGGAAGAAAATGGAAAATTGTCCCATCGAGGCGTAGTTTGTGCTGCTTCATACCAAGCCAGGAAATACGGTATTCATGCCGGTATGCCTATCTGGGAAGCACAACAAAAATGCCCTGAAGCTATTTTTGTCCCTGCTCGCCTACGCTACTATCATTTAATATCAAAACAATTTTTTCAGATATGCAGTGAATATACCCCTTTTGTCGAACCTTTAGGTATTGATGAAGTTTTCCTAGATGTGACAAGCTGTCAAATGCTATTCGGCTCGGCAGAATTCATTGCCCATCAGATTAAATCAAGAATCTTGAAAGAATTACATTTACCTGTCTCCGTAGGTATTGCCACCAATAAACTTTTAGCTAAAATGGCTACAAACCTGGGTAAGCCGGATGGTTTCTTTGTACTTTATGAAGAAAAGATACCCGAAGTTTTATCGACCATGCCTATCGAAAAATTATGGGGAATAGGACAGAAAACGGCTCAACAGCTTAACCGTTCCGGCATCTTTACAATAGGACAACTTGCCCGGATGCCGGATATTATTTTGCAAGGCATACTCGGAGATAGCGGTATCAAAATAAAACAACTGGCTCAAGGAATAGATCATAGCCCAGTCCTGGCTCACGAAGAAATAAAATCTATCGGAAGAGAAACAACCTTTCCAAAAAACATCTCCGATAAGGAAGAGTTACTGAAAATTCTCTTGGTACTGAGTCAAAATATTGGCTATGCTGCCCGGAAACAATCATATTCGGGAAAAACAATTACTTTGAAAATCCGTTTTCATCATTATAAAAATTTACAAAAATCGATTACACTTCCGCAAACTACCAATCTGGACAACATGATCTTTCAAAAAGCGAAAGAATTAATGAATTCGGTGAACATTCCGTCCTCGGGAATAAGATTATTAGGAATTAAACTCTCTTCGCTTTACCGAGGGAAACAACCAAAACAGCTCAGTTTCTTAGCGAACCAATGCCAGGAAGAAAAATGGATTAATTTGATTGAATCTGTGGATAGAATTCGGGAAAAATATGGAATATATTTGATTCAGAGGGCAACCCTGTTAAATAATAAAGCACTATTCACTTAAAAATTATCAATGAATCAGCTCAAATTGTGAACCCAGGATAGGGTCTTTCCAGACTTCGATTCTTACAGGAAAGGCATCCCTAAGTAGTGATAAATGGGTAATCACCAAAATTTTATCAAAATCACTCTGAATTGAATGAATTGCCTGAATTAATTTTTGCAATCCCTCTTCATC
>JAFGSC010000059.1 GCA_016934875.1 Candidatus Atribacteria bacterium | reverse complement strand
TGTCTTTGACCAATGACTGTCGGAGTTAATATGCTGGAATTGGAATTTAAAGGATCAACTGCGGGATATAATCCCTGACTTGCTCTTTGCCTGGAAAGCACAATAGAAGCAGAAAGATGACTGAAAGTATGCACAGCAGCCGGGTCAGTAAAGTCATCAGCTGGGACATATACTGCCTGGATAGAGGTGATGTCACCTGATAAGGAACTACTAATTCTCTCTTCCAGGTCTGCAATTTCACTGGCTAAGGTTGGTTGATATCCTACCCGGGAAGGAAGCTCTCCTAATAACCCTGATACCTCCGCCCCAGCCTGCACAAACCGAAATATATTATCAATCAGCAAAAGAACATTTTGCTTGCCTTCATCACGAAAATATTCAGCCATGGTAAGAGCTGCATGTCCAACCCGAAATCTGGCTCCGGGTTGTTCATTCATCTGGGCAAATATCATGACTGCCTTTTCTAAAACTCCCGATTCCTTCATTTCCCGGTAAAGCTCTTCACCTTCCCGGGAGCGTTCTCCTATACCACAAAAGAGGCTGACACCCTGATAGCCAATAGCCATATTATGGATCATTTCCATAATCAAAACAGTCTTTCCCACACCTGCTCCGCCAAATAAGCCGGCTTTTCCACCTTTTTCCAGGGGAGATAATACATCTATTACCTTGATACCTGTTTCAAATAATGCAATATCGGTTGAACGTTCCGATAAACTCAGGGAGTTTTTATAAATAGACCTTCTCTTTCCAGTATTAATCTCTTCTCCCCCATCGATTGTCTCTCCGAATACGTTAAACATCCTTCCCAACAATTGTTCTCCAACAGGAACACTTAAAGGGTGGCCATAATCAAGAACCTCATCTCCACGACTTAGTCCTTGTGTAGAAGTTAAAGCAATTCCTCTTGCTATATTAGGGTCGATATGAAGGGTAACTTCAAAGAATACATTGCCAGATCTTAATAGGCTGTAAATTGCTGGGAGTTGCTGATGAAAGTAGACATCAACAACGCTTCCGCGAATTGCCATTATTTTTCCTTGATTTAATTGTTTTAATGAGTCATTAGCCTCACTCATTATTATCCTCTTCCTCGCTAAAAATAAATTGCAGTAAATCATTTTCTTCTATAATAACATAGAAGAAACAAATCATGAGAATCAAATAGAAAGTTTAGTCAACAGAGATAATTCTCAAAGAATCTGTCCCTCCAATTTTTTTTCTAATTGTTCCTTCAGTCAGAATAAGAAGTTCGCCTTTTTTTATTAGCTTTTTCTTCTTTAATTCATCTAGAATGATTTTATACCAATCAGTTCTTTGTTTCGCTATGGGAAAAGAAATCACACCGTAGGAAAACATTAGAAATCGGGCAATGTCACTATTCGGAGTAAAAGCCAAAATCCAGCAATGAGGTTTGAATCGAGATATTCTTCTGGCAGTATTCCCGCTTTCCGTTGGTGTTAATATATACTTGGAATTCATTATTCTGCTACTTTCCACTGTATGCAAGGAAATCATGTCTTCTACTGACGGTTTTCTCTTTTGGAAAGAATATCGGAAATTTTCACACATCAATGAATGATAAAACGAATCTTGATACTGCCGTTCAGTAGAAACAGCAATATCCGCCATCATCCTCGTCGCTTCTACTGGAAACTGACCTACGGCTGTTTCTTCAGAAAGCATTGTGGCATCCGAACCGTCGAAAATTGCATTCGCCACATCGGTTACCTCAGATCTTGTAGGACGAATATGTTCAGTCATAGAAACCAACATCTGAGTCGCAGTAATGACAGGCCGACTCGCCCGATTTGCTAATGAAATCAATTTTTTCTGGATCACGGGAATTTCTTCTATTGCTACCTGCACTCCCAGATCTCCCCTAGCAATCATAATCGCATCAGTAACCTGAAGGATTTCTTCAATATTCTTTAATGCTTCTTCGCGTTCAATCTTAGCTACTGCAAATATTTCTTTGCCCTTTCTATGAGCAAATTCTTTTACTTTAATAATATCTGCTGCTCTTTCTATAAAAGATAAACCAAAAATTGTAACCCCTTCACTTAATCCAAATTCAATCAATTCTAAATCTCTTTCACTGATCGGATCCAATAATATTTTTGCTTTGGGTAAGTTTAGTCCCTTATGAGAGTCTAACTTTCCCCCAGTGATAATCTGACAAACAACTTCTTCTTTATCTTGATGAATTTCTTTCACTTTAAGTTGAATGTATCCATCATAGAGATAGATTAAATTCCCCGGCTTAACGCTATTGATTAAATCTTTATACTCTACGGATATCATCGATCTGTTTCCCATCATCTTTTTTGTTGTCAACCTAATGCTTTCACCTTTTCTTAAAAGGATTGGACCGTCTTGAATTTCGCCAATTCTTATCTTTGGACCAGGCAAATCCATCATCACCGGAATAAATATCCGTAATTCTTTTTCAACTTTATGAATATATCTTAATGTTTCTCTGTGATAATCGACTAAATCATGCGCTAAATTAAGGCGAGCTACACTCATACCCGCTATAACTAGCTGTTTAATCGTTTTTTTATCATGAGAAGCTGGGCCTAAAGTACAAACAATTTTTGTCTTAAAGCGTGGGAATTTCATGATGATCTCCTTGCAACTCATCCTAAAATTTTTATTTAGATTTCATTTTATTAAATAATCATTACAATCATCGATAATGATGATTGTAAGAAATATTTCCAATGCAAAAAAGAAAGTCTACTTGATTAAAATAGTATAAGATTTTCTTAATATTATCAAAACTTCTATGTTAATGAATATAAGAACCTTTAATAGAAACGAAATACTTCTAAAGAAAATATTGTTTCCTAAAGTTAAACCAGTAGCTTCGATGTATATCAAGAAGGAAATACTAAGAACTTTTCCTGGAAAGAGACTGTATAATTAAAACAATTCCAACCACGACCAGAATAACTGGCCAAAACTTGATTAAGATAAAACGAGGAAAAAAGTTTTTCATTAAAAAGAATAAACCGACAAAAATGAGGATTAAGCCACCCCAAACATATCTATTTTTATCGGGATCACTGTGATCAAACCCTATAATTTTTTCTTCTTGATTCTTCATTTGAGAATTTGCTTGCTGGTCACGATGCCTCTCATGATCTGGGTTCAACGGTATAACGATCCAAGCAATAATATAAGCAATCACGCCAACTCCACCCAAGAGCACAACTAAAACTGCTAGAATGCGTACCAGCGTAGAATCAATATCGAAATACTCTGCAATTCCACCACATACCCCACCAAGCATTGAGTCTTTTTTTGAGCGATATAGTCGCTTAACCATAAAGCTATCCTCCTTATAAACTTACCAAAGGCATTATTTTCCTGAGTAAGTTTCTGGTAAATTCAAAACGTAATATTCTTCCACCAAATGATGTCCCCAAAGATCATGCCGCTTTTGCTCTTTCATCTTGAAACCATTGTCTTCATATATTTTTTTCGCAGCAGTTAGATGATCCAATGTCCAGAGATATATCCATTTGTATCCAGTATTTTTACAGAAGTTTAATGTTTCGCTAAATAAATGCTTCCCCAATTTTATTCCCTGATAATCCGGATGAACCAAAAACCAGCGAAGTTGTGCTTGCTCATTAGATCTACCCAAAATAGCAATACATCCAACAATTTTTTCTTTTTCTTCTGCAATCCATAATCTGCTTGGTCTTTGTTGATAAGTCAAGGCAAATTCCGCCAATCCTTCTGCAACATAACCCTCAAAACTATGATCAAAGCCGTATACCTTCTGATATACTTCGCCATGTAAAGTTAATATTTTACCTAAATCCCCATATTGAAAGTTATCCCTGATTTTAATTTTTGATAACACTTTTTTACTGGATGTGAAAGTCATTTAACCTCCAAATGTGAGCGCTGGATGGCGGTGGAAAATACCAAAGGCGGAGAGAGAGGGATTCGAACCCTCGGAGCGAACTTAACATCCGCTCAATTGCTTAGCAGGCAACCACCTTCGACCACTCGGTCATCTCTCCGTGTACAGTATAACATAATCCTTTTTTGTAGGCAACAATTATAAACATAATACTTTGATTCTTGACAAAAAGGTATAAAATATTTTAAAATTTGCTATCTTTATGTTGGTTAGTAAATAAAAAATTTTATACAGAAAAGAAAGGTATCAATGAGCCATTTTCATTACGATGTCATTGTCGTTGGAGCAGGACATGCCGGATGCGAAGCAGCACTGGTGACTGCCCGCCGCGGTGCAGCAACATTACTTGTAACTTCAAATATAGACAATATTGCCCTTTTACCTTGTAACCCATCTATCGGTGGTCCAGGTAAGGGACATGTTGCAAAGGAAATTGATGCATTAGGCGGGGAATTAGCAAAAATTACCGATCGCTCGACACTACATATTCGTATGCTGAATACAAGCAAGGGACCCGCTATGTGGGCATTACGCGCTCAAGTCGACAAAAACAAATACAAGGAAGAAATGATTCGAACCATTCAAAGCCAACCTAATTTATACCTAATCCAAGAAATGGTTGCCGGTTTGTTAATCAAGCAAAATCATATTGATGGGGTGAAGCTTGAAAATGGTATCAGATATCATGCTCCAATCGTAATTATTTCTACCGGTACTTTCCTGAATGGCAAAATTTACATTGGGAATGTTCGCTATAGTGCGGGGAGAGCAGGGGAACTCGCCTCTATTCACTTGGCGAATCAAATCAAAGCCTTGGGATTTAAAACAAAACGACTCAATACCTGTACTCCTCCGCGAATCGATCAACGAAGTATTGATTTTTCTGATTTAGTCGAACAGAAAAGTTCAAGCGAACCTCTTGCCTTCTCCTTTGAATCTAAAAAAAAGATTTATCAAAAACATACCGTATACCTCACTCGCACAAACAGTCAAACACATCAAATCATCCAGAACTATAGTCACCAGATTCCCCTAATCAATGGTGCTATTGAGAGCATAGCTACAAGATATTGCCCTTCAATTGAAGACAAGATTATCCGTTTCCCCTACCATGATTCACATCAACTATTTCTGGAACCAGAAAGTGATGCAACCAACGAAATATACCTACAAGGATTTTTCACCAGCTTACCCCCTAAAGCTCAATGGGAAGCCCTGCGAACGATTCGAGGCTTAGAACATTGCAGGATTACTCGTTTTGGCCATGCAATTGAATATGATATTGTTCTACCTCATCAACTGCAACACACTCTCGAAACTAAAAAAATTACTGGACTATTCTTGGCTGGACAGATCAATGGAACATCCGGGTATGAAGAAGCTGCCGAACAAGGACTTATTTCAGGAATCAATGCTATTCAACAGTTAGAAAAAAGTGAACCATTTATTTTAGACAGATCTCAAGCCTATATCGCCGTAGAAATCGATGATCTTGTCACCAAGGGTATCACAGAGCCTTATCGCTTAAGAACCGGATTAGCCGAATATCGTCTTTTGCTTCGCCAGGATAATGCTGATTTAAGGTTAACACCCTATGGTTATCAATTTGGTTTAATTTCAAAAAAGAGGTTTCAAAAATTCCTGAAAAAAGAAAATGCAATTGAACAAGAAATTTACCGCATCTCTCGTCTTAAAATTTTTCCAAATATACAAACGAATGCACAATTATCAAATATCAATTCTTCTCCAATTCAAAAATTAATGATGCTTTCTGATTTGTTGACCCGACCTGAATTAAATTATCTCAACACTGCAATGTTGGATCCTGCCAGGCCTGAATTAGACCTGGAAGTTATTCAACAGGTGGAAATACAGGTAAAATATTCCGGCTATTTAAAGCGCCAAGAAGAGGAGGTCAAAAGGTTTAAAAAAATTGAAAATTATAAAATTCCATCTGACCTAGACTACGATCATTTACACGGAATCTCGCACGAAGGCATACAACGCTTCAGCGAGATTAAACCTATTTCCCTGGGACAGGCAAAAAGAATTCCTGGAATTACCCCATCCGACATTACTGCATTAATGATCCATTTAGAAAAAGCTAAGAGGAATAAAAAGAAATTTTACTAATTATCGAATTGGCTTTACTGCATTACTTCTTAGAAAATGATTTATTGATACAATTGATTTTTCGCTGCCTTGATTAAGTTCCGCATCAACATCATATTGGTGACAGGACCAACGCCTCCGGGAACCGGAGTAATTTTAGAGGCAAGCTTGGATACTTCTTCAAAAGCAATATCTCCTATTAATTTGCCGTTGACCTCATTTGTTCCCACGTCAATGACCACAGTATTTTGCTGAATCATATCTCCCTTGACTAGTTCCGGCCTTCCCACTGCCGCAACAACAATATCTGCACTCCGGGTAAAATCAGAAAGATTAGGTGTTGCGGAATGACATACCGTTACTGTAGCATTAGCATTGGAGTGCTTTAAAAGCAACATAAGAGCCAGAGGTTT
>JAFGSC010000335.1 GCA_016934875.1 Candidatus Atribacteria bacterium | reverse complement strand
CCTTTCCGGTTCATATGGTCTTTAATTTCCTCCAGGTCAGAGGGAATTTTTTGATTGATTTGTTCTGCTAACTTTCTGGTTTTTCCAGACCTTGAAAAATAAACGACAAAAATCTTCATTTCTATACCATCCAATCTATCTTTGATACTTTTCTACAAAAGCCTTCCACGGCTGTGCGACCGATCTATTTTTAATCCATGTCTCAAAATCACAAGATGATTAATAATAAGTTCGGGTCTTATAATCCTAACCTCCATACCTGATGTCATCCGAATCGCACCATTTTATTTCGCCTAAATAAATATTACCGCTCCCCCGGGTTAAATTATCAAACATTTGAATCATCCAATGCTCCAAGTGCTCAGGTAGATCTACTGACAATTTAACTTTCTGTCCATATTCAATATTCAGAATGTGCCCGGAATGACTTTCAAGGGACTGAAGTATCTTACCCAAATATTGATAGTCAATATTATCCAGGTTAAATTCCCTCAGCGGAATCATCTTCTTCTTTCCTACTTTTTTCAGCAATTCTAAGGCTATATTTCTATAAGCTTGGATTAAGCCGCTTATACCTAATTTCTTCCCACCAAAATAACGTGCAACGACAATCATGACATTTGTTACATCTTCGTGCATGATTGCCTGCAATATAGGCGGACCAGCTGAATTGGCCGGCTCGCCGTCATCTGAATAATGAGAGATTTCATGATCTCCGTTTCCCAACCGATAAGCCCAACAATGATGTGTCGCATCTGGAAAATTTTTGATGGTTAATTTTAAAAAATACCTTGACTCATCTTCATTTTTAACTTCCTGTGCCGATGCAATAAAACGGCTTTTTTGAATGACATGCCTTATCTGGAAAGTATGCTTAATCGTTTGAAATTGTCTTGTAGTCTCCATGAGTACAATTCTGGCCCTTTAAAATATTATTGATTTTTCTATATCATAGTAATAGATAAGTTTGGAGGTACTTAAAAATCATCCAGATAACGAACCGAATAAATTTCCAATGAAAGCTTAATGTGATTCATTCTTAATGCCATGGTAAAATTTCAGAAATTTTTCCCTGCTCTCTTTCGAATACATAACCAAGACCAAGGTACCCTGTTGGTTATTTATTTTGTATTGAATAAAAACCCGATAATCAGGGGGTAAAAAAATATTTGAAATCATACTTTTTTTCGCTGGAATATCAATTTGAAAGACATCGTCCCATCGAATATAAAAGTTCATCGTTTTTCCGGAATCTTCACTTGGTTCCCCTTTTAATAAAGAGATCAACCAATTTCTTCTTGGGAAAGTCTGGAAATAAAAAGAGCTATCTGAATAATACAAAAGTCCCCAAGTTTTTTCGGTAACCCCTTGATAGCCACTGACATATTCACTGATATCTTTTCCCTTGATCGTTTCACCAAGTTCTTGCTCCTTGTCTTTCCAATATTTTTCTACATCTTTCTGGTTATTCTTATTCACATGGATCACCTCAGGATCAATTAGAATCACAATGAAATACGAATCAATAGAATCATCAAGATTAATCAATGATTTGTTTTGATAGTACGATGGTTGCACCCTCGTTTTTCATTTTATCATATTCCGCTTCTATTTCCTTTGAATCTTTCGAAAATGTAGCAATTGCATCACGAATAAGATAAACGTTTAATCCTCCTTTTATTGCATCTAAAGCAGAAGATTTTACACAAAATTCCAAGGCAATACCGCAAATATAAAGGTCCTTTACCCCTTTATCTTTTAAAAAACTTAAAAAGTTCATATTGGTTGCTTCAAAGGCAGAATAACCATCATCCTTTTTCCCTGTCCCCTTATAAAAAACTTGATTAATCTTATCCTGATGAAGATCAGGGTGAAAATCAGCCCCCTTGCTTTCAGATACACAGTGAACAGGCCATTTTTTAAAATGTTCAGATTCGGCAGGATGCCAGTCTTTTGATGCCATTACTAAATCAAAATAATCCATTACCTTATTGATGGTCGGAATGACTTGCTCTGCATCTTCTACTGCCAGGGAACCACCTGACACGAAATCATTCTGAACATCGACAATTAATAAAGCTTTCATTTTCATTCTCCTTTATTCTAATACCAAAATTTGTTTCAAATTGCTCCTTCAGGACAAATATTCATCCTAAATTTTACTACTTTTCATAAATATATTCTTTTAATATTACCACCCCAAGAATATTAGTTGTTTCTGGACCTACGATGCCATGAATTCAAGGGACACTTTTCCCGGTAATAAAAATTAAGATAAATATTTTTCTATATCTCTAGATTTTTTGCCTGTTTTTTCAGATTTTCATAACTTTCATATAATTTAATAGCCAAGTCCTGTGAAAAATTGAGCTGTTCCCATTCTATCCCTACAGGTGTTTGACGGTTCTTCGAACCCCAGAAAATACCTCCAAGAAATCCAGCACTATAATGGAACTGTCCATTCATTAGAGCTAACAGTGAAAATACACCTGAAGATAATGCCGGTGCAACATACGGTTTATAACCAATTTTCCTTAATTCCATATTCGCATTCAATGCTTTTTTCGCTAATAATGAAGAGAGTTCAGGATGATAACTGTCGATATCATCCGTAACCTGTAGTCCATCCCCATGGGGTCCAAACACACGTCCTTTTTTAAGATAATGTCTGGTTTTATCATCTTGTTCTGCATAATAAGCTACACGACCGTGCATTACCCCTAAACCAAAACCTCTAATTTGGTCTGCGGCAAGCCCCTTTCCATCCAGTTCACCATTTTCATTGCGATTGCTTGATAAAAAAGCGCTTTGACATAACAAATCCACTGGGTCAGAAACAATAGCGAACATACCTTGATAATTGACTTTCCTGGCTACTTGAGCATAATAATTGATCAACTTCGAATTTGCCTTTAACTGATACATCCTGACATCTTGAACTTCTGAGCCTAAAGGGGGTACACCAACGGATACACAAAATACCACGATATCTGCTTGAAAGATCATATCGGACTGCAGGATCTTCACCCTGGGCAATTTCCTCTGATATGAGCAATCGATCACTTGATTTATTTCTTGTTCCCATCTGGATACTAAATTCTCATTGGTATCAAAGATACCAATCATGTTAATCTTTTCATCTCCTAATAATCGTAAACCGGTTAATAAAGTACCTCCAACATTTCCCAGTCCTACAATATTTATGGTCCACTGCTCTGGAACTGTCCATTCCAGTCGCTCTTTCCAATGGGGACAGTCACAATTACAAATCCCTACCTGTCGATTCCTAATCTTTTCCTTAATCCATTCAGGAAACGTCGCAAAGACATCACTCGTACTCTCAATCTTTTGCAAGATATTCAATTGCTCTCTCTTTCCCGATATCTGATCAGGATGAATAAGAGTAGCCAAGGAATTTTTTTCTAGCCAATTCCCTCTGAATAAATAAAAAAAAGATTCAATTTCATCAAAGGGTATTTTCCTCGGATCAATACAGGGTAAATCATTAATTTTCAAATCGGAAAAAAATAACTTCCTTTGGAATTGATTATAGTAAATCATCATTCTTCCTTTCTCACATTGAATTCCCTTGAATTTGGATAAAGCAGAATGTCTTTATGGTCTACTTTTGCTCCTTCTTTCCAAATTCTATAAAGCAATTCCAGATCATTTTCTAAATATACAGAGGTGGCCATTGACAAATTGTAATCTAAATACTTCCCATGATCTGGGTAACGGGGATACAGACATACTTCTCCAAGGTGGCCTAGGGTTAATTTTCGATGATACAATGCCTGATATTCTTTCTCAAGTATTTTTATAATCTGAATTGCATTCTCAATACATGTTTCTGAAAACTGATATATTGTTTCCTGGCTTACATCTTTTAAAAAAACCGGGTAAGCGAAGGGAAGAATCATATTAATCGATCGTACCAATTGACCCTGTTCAGGTTCAGGCCTAAATAACCCATCCCCTCCAATAAAAGGATATAAATCACTTTCGTTAAACCATACTCTAAGATTTGGAATAAAATAAGCCCCATCAACGGAACGATTTTGAATCATAGCCAGTTCTTTACCTCTTCCAGACAACAAACCAACGATAATTTTATGCACCTTAATGTTTTCTCTTTTTAAAAGAGGAATTAATGCTTTTAAACGATAGCCTTTGTGAAGAAGGTCATCGATTAGTAAAACTGGGCGATTAAAAGATTTAATCATTTTTACTTGATTTTCTAAACTCATATAATAGCCGAAGGAATCAATTTTAAAGTGCTTCATATCTGGTGTGAAAATCTTGTCGGTGTGCAATGACTTGGTGACTGTGTTGGGTACTACCATCTTATGTAAAATCTTGCCAAAAGGTACACACATTAATGGCCCCAATACCTGTGAACTGCTTTGTTCAGCAGAAACTCCATTCTCCCAGCAAATTTTTTCAATAATCGATTGGTTAATTATGTCTATATTAAAAGGTATGAGGAGATGTCCAGGATATAATTGGGTGATAGCTTTTTGAAGTTTTCTTCGGACCATACGAATCGTCTCAATAACTTTTAAACTTTGACTAAATGGCTCTTTAATCAACGTCTCTGTGTCTAAGCTAATCGTGGTTGGTTTTCGGATATCGACAACCATGATAGGGTAATTTGGATAAGATTGCTTCACGGCTGGTAATGCCGAAAACCCAAACAGTTTTAATGCTTCCATTAATTCGGAAGAATTAGTTTCGGGTATCATATTTTTAAATACAGCATAATCATAATCTTTTCTAACACAGAAAGTAAGAGCTTCCGTGAGGATAATTTGTTCTATATCTCTCATATCTTGATATTTACTTTTGGATACAGTTGAATAGATCCCATCAATAACGATTGTTCGACCAGTAGCGTGATCTCTAATAAATTGACAAACATAATTATCCTCAAATTCATGAAAAAATAGACTTGACCGAACCCAATGCACAGCAGCAAATCCCAATATTTTATTGTTATCGTGGGTATCTTTCAACAAAATCATTCTTGCATTTAGTTTCCTGCTAAATTTGATTATACTATCCAATGCTTTTCGTTTGATTCTTTCGGAAAATACCTGTTCAATAATTTGCTCAATAGAAGTTTCGTTGATCTTTTCTATGATTTCAATCTTAAGATGTCCCTTTCGTAATGTTGATTTATATTCTGGTTCTCTTTGATAAAGCCCAAATTGATAGATATAACGTTCTGCCAAAGGATCAACTAAATATGAAATATCACGG
>JAFGSC010000058.1 GCA_016934875.1 Candidatus Atribacteria bacterium | reverse complement strand
AATTGTGGAGACTGTGGTTACCAAAATTGTTACGGTTTAGCTCAGGCAATTGTTAAAGGTTTAGCTTCTGACAAAGATTGTATTTATTCCCAAAAAGATATTAAAATTACTGTGAATAAAAAAGAAGTTTTCCTGAATTCTTTTCTATCAAAGCTATATAAAGATATCATTTATGGGATGTTATCACCACTTAAGGATGTCAAATCGCTTGATCAGGTAAAAATTGAAATAGACTTTCAATTGAAGAAAGACTTCCAGGATAATTGATAAATATCTAGAGATATTAGGATGAACAGATTTCGTAATGGGTTGGACTAAGGGAGAGAAGATGGATTTTGGTATTTCTACAATGATTTTCCATAGAGAGTACATTGGCAAGTTATTGCCCTATTTAAATCAATGGAACATCAAATTGATTGAAATTAGACCTCATACAGGCCATTTTGAGTTGCAGGATTCTCATTTGATTGAACAGTTAAAAGAGAAAATTGATTATTTTAAGATTAGCGTTAGTGCTATTCATATGCCTATGAACGGTGTGGATATTTCACACCTAGAGGAATATGAACGGGTAAAATCCATTCGTGAGATTGAGAAGACAATTGTAGCAGCTTTTAGACTGGGTGCCGAGTTAGTTGTCGTCCATCCTGGTGGAAAGTATAGTAATAATGGTGAAAGGAAACAGAAATTAAAATTAGCGATTATGAGTATCAGGGAGATCGCTGAATTTTGTCAAGAATGGAATATTAAGTTAGCTGTTGAGAATACCCTTCCTGGAAGATTAGGAGATAATTGGGAAGATATTCAACAAATCATTCAAGAGATTCACTCTGAATATCTTGGGATTTGCTTAGATACGGGACACTATCTTCTCAACCATAAATCAGATAAAAATAATTTTGAATTAGGTGAAGAAAAGATTAATTTACCTCAATATTTAATGCATATCCATATTCATGATAATGATGGCAGAAAGGATCTCCATTTATTACCAGGCGAAGGATGTTTTCCATGGTCTTTATTTTTAAATTACCTTTCTAAAATCAAATATCAAAAAGCCTTAATTGTAGAAGCAAAAGAACAGGACCAAATCCCAGCTTATTTTGATAGGATTCTTGGAGTCTTTCGTGATTTGGGTTCTTTTCAAAGTGAAAAGTAAAAAGCTTGTAGGGAGATTTTATTAATTATCTTTTGCTATATTTACTTTTCTTTGATAAAATGATTTTGATTATTTAGATTTCAAGGAGGAATGACGAGTGACAAAGTATGACGCGAATTGCGTAAGAACATTTGCTATTGTCGGTCATGGCGATTCTGGCAAGACATCTCTGACCGAAGCAATGCTCTATGATGCAAATATGATAACTCGACTAGGAAAGATTGAGCAAGGCAACACTGTTGCTGACTATGATCCTAAAGAAATCAAGAGAGGCATTACGATAAACTCTTCTCTGGCTTTCCTTCATTGGAAAGATTTTATTTTTAACATCATCGATACACCAGGATACCTGGATTTTATTATTGATACGAAATCAAGTTTGAGTGTCGTTGATAGTGCATTAATTGTGGTTTGCGGCGTATCAGGCGTCGAAGTTCAGACCGAAAAAGTCTGGGATTATGCTGATGAATTTCAATTGCCCAGGGTTTTCTTTATTAACAAAATGGATCGGGAAAGATCCGATTTTGATAGAGCGAGTAAGATGATCAAAGAAAATTTTGGACAAAACGCTGTCCCCGTTCAGTTACCAATAGGTTCCGAAGAAAATTTTAAAGGAGTCATTGATCTGGTTAAGATGAAAGCCTATTATTTTTCTGGAGTGCCTGAGGAAAAAAACAAGTATGAAGAAAAAGATATACCACCTGATATACTGCCAAAAGCAAAGGAATATCGCCAAAAAATGATTGAAGCGGTAGCAGAATTTGATGACGAAGTTCTAATGAAATATTTGGATGGTACAGAATTAACCCAGGAAGAAATCTGTGCTTGCCTTAAGGGTGGAGTCATTAACAGGAAGGTTTTTCCTTTGTTATGCGGATCAGCAACGAAAAATATAGGAATTGAATTGCTCGTTGATTTTATCAAGGATTATTTTCCTAATCCAATGGAATTAGGAGATGTTATCGTAAAGGATTTAAAAGAACAGAAGGAAGTAAATTTGAAACGATCAGCCAGTGATTCGCCTTTTTCTGCCAAAGTCTTTAAAACTGTCGCCGATCCTTATGTTGGGAATTTAACCTATTTTAGAGTCTATTCTGGAGAACTAAGCTCCGATGCCAATGTTTATAATTCATCAAGGGATACAGAAAATAAAGTAGGCAAAATATATCAAATGCAGGGGAAAGAGCAAAGTGCGATTTCAAAAATATCAATAGGTGGGATTGGTGCAATTGCAAAGTTGAAGAAAACGAATACCGGGGATACCTTATGTGATAAGGAAAATCCCTTGGAATTTATGAGGATTGAATACCCGGAACCGATTATGAAATTTGCGATTTCTCCCAAAAGTAAGGGAGACGAAGATAAACTCAGTATTGCGATTAATCGTATTCTAGAGGAAGAGCCAACGATTAAAATATATCGAGATGAAGATACCGGAGAAACCATTATTGCAGGTATGGGAGAGTCTCATTTAGATGTAGTCATCGAAACAATGGAAACGAAATTTGGGGTAGAGATTGAGAAAAGCTTGCCTAAAGTCGGTTATAAAGAAACAATTCGGAAGAAAATACAGGCAGAGGGAAAATATAAGAAACAATCAGGTGGACGTGGACAATATGGTCATTGTTTTGTTGAGTTTGAACCCCAAAGTCGGGGAAAAGGCTTTGAATTTGAGGATAAAATTGTCGGAGGAGTCATTCCGAAACAATACCGACCTGCAGTCGAAAAAGGTATTATAGAAGCAATGACAAAAGGAGTATTAGCTGGGTACCCAACAGTAGATATTAAAGCTATACTATATGATGGTAGTTACCATACAGTTGATTCATCAGAAATGGCTTTCAAAGTAGCAGGATCATTAGCTTTTAAAAAGGCAGCAATGCTTGCTGACCCGGTTCTTTTGGAGCCAATATATGAATTAGCGGTAACTGTTCCAAAAGAGTACATGGGAGATATTATTGGAGATCTAAACAGTAAGCGAGGGAAGATTATGGGTATGGATGAAGCTGAAAAGGGCAGACAAATTATCAAGGCTCAAGTTCCCCAATCAGAAATTTTTAGATATTCAATCGATTTGCGCTCCATTACACAGGGGAGAGGAATGTTTACCATGAAGTTTTCTCATTATGAAGATGTGCCGCCACAAATTGCCCAAGAAATTATTGAGAAGGCCAAAAAAGAAACCGAATTAGAGTCTTGATGATATGGGCGAATACTTTATTTAATGTATCCTTGATTGTATAATAATGTAAATAATTTGATTCAATAAATTATTTAGATAAAGTACTTGTTTTGAAGGAGTCTTGTTATATAATATTAGATGAAAAGTAATAATAAAACCAAAAAAGGAGGTGGAATTTATGAGTTTTCTTGAAGACTTGGAATGGTATTGGATTGCCGCAATTATTGCTGCTATCGTGGGAATTATATGGTGGCTAGGAGACGAAGAATAAAAAATATCAACTCTTTGAACGTTTATGTCTTGATTTAAATGAGTGTAGGAATATTATAAGAATTTATAATGACCTACACTTCTTTTTTCAGTGGTAATATTTTTGTTTTTTTCCAGCATTGCAGAATATTAAATTTCATATTATCATTTGATTAGTCGATTGACATTTAAAATAGCATTCATTATAATAGAAAATGTTTTAAAGGAAAATTGCCAGACTAAATAACGGGATCAATAAGGGGAACCATAACAATTAGGCAGTCAGTGGTCAGTGAAAACTGATCGGTATTCCTCTGCAAACTTACCTGTAAATTATTGAGGAGATTTTTTAGTATAATAATAAGTCAGGACATTTGTAACTGTCAACGAATAGAACAATAGATGGGGCTGTAGCTCAGTTGGGAGAGTGCCTCCTTGGCGTGGAGGAGGTCGCGGGTTCGATCCCCGCCAGCTCCACCTAATTT
>JAFGSC010000334.1 GCA_016934875.1 Candidatus Atribacteria bacterium | reverse complement strand
TTATAAATTTTTAAAATTACCGGGTCATCGGAAGTCACGGAGTATTGAATTGTTGTTGCTGAGTTAAATGGATTTGGAAAATTTTGACTTAAACCAAAATCCTTTATTGTGTTTGAACTAAAATTATTTATCCTAACTTCGGGAGGAAATGATATTTCGCTGAATTTCCAATTTTCAAATCTCCGGCCACCAGAATCATTAAACTCACCCAATGTTTTACCGGTCAGATCAAATATTTCTCCCTGAATGCTTCCAAAGTCTCCCTGGTTGGTATAAACATTCAACATTGTCCAATCTTTGGGCATATCATAAAGTATTTCCAGCTTTGCTGGTGTTCCATCATATTGATCATATTTCGTAATCTGAATTCGATTTGGTGTAACTGCAAATTGACTTAACGAGCCATTGAATGTTAATTTCATTCCGCCTTCACGAAATCCTCGTGGGCGTTCGAGGTTTTTGTAATAGCCAGTGTAAACTTCAACGACTCCCCAGTCTGTTGTAAATGTTATTTCGAACTTGACCGTTTTATAATTTATGTCCTGGGCTAATAATAAATTTGAAATAATAAGCGATAAAATGACAACTGAGTAAAAAATTCTACAATTATTTTTAATTGATCTCATTGTTGTTCTCCTTAAATAAAATGTTTATTTACGAATTAACTATGCTTAATTTAAGCTGATAGCCAAAATTGTTCGTTCCTGTTTCTGTAATAAATATTTTCTATATCTTCTGGTTTTGAATGGTCAATGATTATATTTGTTTTACCTCTCTCAAATTTTTGAATCAGTTTTGTATACCCTCCATGAGGTCCTGGCTTCGACTCATTCTCTGCAACAGCAACAGGATAGCCACATCGGTAAGTATCCAAATCAATATCTTTTTCTAAATCTTTCTGGCCGATTGCTGCCCACATATTTATCGACGGCGTCCAAATCGGCTTTGAGTTCATATTATTTCTCTGAGTTGTATATCCATATTCACCAACCTGGCAAAATCCACTAAGACTCTTACCAATTTTTGAAATTTGTCGTTCATAAAAAGGACTTCCTTTTCCAATTACAAATTTTCTGTAACTGTTCTTCTTGAAAGCATTTACAAAAGATTCAACAGATTTCGCTATATCAATATCAAAAGCACGAAGAATACCCAAAATTGTCTCTGTAATGATTATTTTTTTGCCGATAATAGTTACACGCCCAATCACTTTCAGCCATACATTTGATGCAATCGCATTATCATTATCGAGCAAATCAAACATAAACGCAGAGGATAATCCAATTGTGGATTTAAGAAAGATTCTTCGATTTAGATTCGCTTTGCCAATCATTTAGATAAACACCTCCTAAATTTTAATATGAGGTTCATCTTGAATTTTTTTCCAATCAATTTCAATGTAACCAACTGAGAAGTAATGAAGTACTTCTTCCTGGTTTCTAAATTTATGCTTATGATTATTCATAAGACGCTTTGCTTGAATTCTTAAGGCACCATCAGAACCAATCTGTCCAAGATAAATCCTATGCTTCCCTTCAGAGGTCGTAAAAATAAGATGGACATCCCTTCCTACTGCAGAATAAAGTGGTTTGATTTTTTTAAATGTGCTTATATGTTCTTTTTTTTGATATGATTTGCCATGCTTATTAATATCATGTAGTAAGACAGGACCAACACCAAATAATGAGAAACATAGTGATGCTCGTTTTTCTCCATCATGTTCACTTGAAAAGGCTGCTATTAATCCCCCACAAAAAAGAACTGAATTCAATCCGAATAGAAATTTATCCATTTCATATCTAACATTTTTTATTATAATTGAATCGTAAGTCACTTCAACAAGCTCCGGATGAGCTTTAATTATTATTATCTTATCAATACTTGAGTTAGCAGAGGTTTCTACAACTTTTCGATAAGAGCTCGGGACAGATTCTACCTTACGAATTTCCTCAATGCGATAAATATTATATCGTCGCACAGTACAAGAAAAATAAATAAAAATCAAACAGCTTCCAATAATAGTCAATCGTATATGAGTCTTAGAGCTCTGCCGCATCTCATTTTCTAAATTTTATGAATAATCTTCTCTGGTTTATAAGTCTGTTATCTGATAATTTGGTTATCTTGATCCGATTTTGATACCTATAAAAATTACTATGTGAATCGGAACTTGAATGTTTTTAAAATTTGGATCATCTGGTTTGATTGATTGGTATATTGGATATCCAAATCCTAGTTCACCACCTATTAATAGTAGAGTTCCAACTGGTATTACCTGTCCCCCGAAAGCCATAGGGGTTATATAAGTTCCTTTTTCTTCATGTGGCCAGCTAGCTTCATAACTATATCTTTCTATTAGGATACCATAATAGCTTGAAGAGCTCTTCTTTAGGATACTTCTTTTATATTTAATAGCCTTCAATTTTATCATCGATCCACCACCAAGATAAGTACCGACATCAATTCCAAATCCATGCTTTGTTGTTATTAATTCAACGTTTAACGAAGGTGTTAATAAGGGATTAATAGCCAACTTAACTGAGCTATTTCCCGCAACACAATAATTTGATCCCCAAAGCAGTACAATAAAGAAAGCAAAACTATATCTATAACTTTCCATCATTAGATCTCCTATATCAATATGAATCTATTGTTTAAATTTTACAGTCAAACTACCGGAGCTATCAATATTGTTCACATCAATAACAAAACCAAAAACTCTCGTGAACGGTTGTTGGGTCAGGCTTAGCTGA
>JAFGSC010000333.1 GCA_016934875.1 Candidatus Atribacteria bacterium | reverse complement strand
TTGTTAGTAATAATAATTTTTTGTCACGAATCGATAATAATTATTTGACATTTTTTGTCACAGATTTTGTGATTTTACCCCATATTTTTCTGTTAATAATGACCTTAATAAAAAATAAAAAATTATTTAATTTCATTAAATCTTATAGATTTAATGTTTTTATAAGTTTATCGTTGAGGTAAACCAAGAGCTTACGGCCATCGTCAGCCTCTTGGACCTCAACGGTCTTATTCGCCAGCTTGTAATCGATTGAATACGTCTTTCCATTATATGCAATGGTACCATTTTTTCTTATTTTTCGCTTGCTTTTAACTATTTTCTCGGGGTTAATCCTCACACCATACGGATGGGTGATTATCACATTCTCTTTGAAATAAATCTCTATTTTATCCTCGTATTCGATCACATCAACTTTTGATCCTGAATATCCAGGAGGCACGCTAAATAATTGCGACTTGTAATGGATTTCATTGTATTTATTGACCTTCCTTTGTGTCAACTCGTGCAACCAACGGTTCCAATTCACGTTCGCTTGAAGGGGTCTGAAGATACGATCCTCAGTTTCAAAAAATATCTTCGCAGGTCGACATTTATTGGGTAGACTTCGATGTGATTTCTCGTTATTGTACCATTTGACCCATTCTTCAAGCATTCGATTCAAATCGGCTAGCGTACTTTCAGGATTGTTTTTAATAAAAAATCGGGCTTCAATAAGAAACATCTGATTCACGGTTTTAAACCATCTTTCCAACTTTCCCTTGGTCTGCGGATGATATGGGCTGGCAAAAATGGGTTTGATGCCCAGAGATTTTAACAACTTCGAATATTTTGTTGCCAGCTCCCCAAGAATATTTTTGAATTGAGCGCCATTATCGGCAAGAATCTCATTTGGTCTTCCATATGCCAAGATGGCATCTCGAACGATCATTATCACGTTAGGAGCTGTTTGGTCCTTGAAATATCGAGCTGACACGATGTACCTCGAGCAATCATCGAGTAACGCAATCAAATACACTTGCTTCAAATAGCCAACCGTTTGAACACCGGCGATATCTATTTGCCACATGTCATTGGGTTTACTTCTCTGGAAGCGACGATACCCTTTACTTCGGTCGGTTGTATTATTACTAAGTCCCTGATCTCTGACAATTTTCTGGATGTAAGGGATGGAGGGGCAGGCATCGGGAAACTCTTCTTTCAGCCATTTATGCACTAATGGTGCACTTCTTTGTGGTAATTCTTTTTTTAATTCGATAATTCGATTGATAATTTCCAGGGGATATATTTTAGGGCGTCCCGATTTCTTTTTAGATTTGTGGGAGACGGATAAAAGTTCTTGGTTTACAAGACCCAACCACCTATAAATGGTCCTCTTCGATTTACTTAATTCAACTGCAATATCTTCGATTGAATGTCCTTGGTTATAATACATTTCTTTTGCTCTTTGTTGTAATTCTTTCTTTTTGTTATTCTTTCCTATAATTATTGATTCACCTATCATGCTATAATTTAGCATGCGTGACTTAATTGGGATTAAGATATAAATGTAGTTGATAAATAGGCGATAATAAAGGATTTAGGTCATGAATCCTTACATTTACGCTCAAAATAAAAATGTCACTACTTATTATCGACTTTAGGGCAGTTGTCAAAACGGAGGAAGACAAAGACTTTCAAAAAGTGCCCATTTTTTGGCAAATTTTTAGTATTGGCAATAGTGGGCAGTAATAAATTTTTGGCAAGAATTATTATTGATTTGTGCCATTTATTTATCACTGATCACAATTTTAATTTATTTGCTAAATATCTTGGTGTTTTTAATCCTATGATTACAGCGATCAAGAGAGGAATTGCTGCTGAAAATACAAATATCTGAAACTGATCATTGGTTATGGTATTAAGAATATCAAAATCGATATATAGAAACATGGAGCCTAAAAATGCACCAAGAGTGTTCCAGAGTCCATGAATTAGAATCGTAATTCGTAAAGACCCCGTATATTCATATATAAGACACATAAAAATCCCAAAAGCTCCCGTTGAAATAATTCGGGAAATCATGGGATAATAATTTTCAGGTGGTATAACCCATCCCGGTTCTATATACCAAGGAATATGAAAGCACCCAAAAATAAAGGAATTAAAAAGAATCCAAAAATACATATGTGATTTCTTGTCATAGTTCGGATCATGCTCTTTAATATTCTCATAGATATAGCCTCGAAACATTAGTTCCTCTGAGATGCCCACAGCTATGGTTTGAAAAGGAAAGGAGATAAGTAAAAATCCATTAGGTGGGATCATCTGAGGGATAATCATATTGAGTTGAGGGTAAAAAATAATGATTGCAATAATTATCGTGGGTAAGAGAAGGATAATTGCAATTAACATTAAATACCCAATATACTTTAAATCCCGTTTCCACTCTTCCCATGGTGCTCTTGCAACTAATCCATAATGGGTTAATGAAATTTGTTCTACCAATAAGATCTGTAACAGGAGAAAAAAGATCATTGACATCTTTTCATAAGGTCCATTATACCGCCAAATAATCATCGTTCGGAACAACATGATTAAGCAAAAAAGCCCTGTGAATGCTATTATAAACGTACTTAGCTTTCTTTCGGGAGGCTCTTCGGGTAGATCAAATAATTTATCTTCATAAAAAATAATATAAGCAATCGGAAAACACATAATTACCAGCCAAAGAATGGGCATTATGTAGATTCCTTGAGGAAAATAATCATATAAAGCTCCATCTTTCTTAGATAAAGGGATTACCCAGCCGAAATCAAGGAGTAATACAATAAGAGCGGTACCTACGAAAGCAATATAAGGTATAAAAAATCTTAGGCGTTCATTCATAATTCAAAATCCTCCAAAAATCCTGCTCCGATTCGATGAAATACTTCTGCAAATTTAACACCATAATCTTTCCCAAGCTGACCGTATATTGCCCGTACCATTACTTTAACTCGGGTTTCATTAGGGATTTCATCCTCAAGAAGAACAATATGCAATCCATTTGCTTGAGCGATTAATTTCTGTTGATGGAAAAAGTTTTTCATTACTTCTTTATGCTCGCATAAAGCCTTGATTTTCTCTCGGATTTGTTTTGAAATATCCACATGAAAATTAATGACTGTAGGATTGCGTGCGAATAAATACCTTTGTCCTACCATATGAATTTTTAACCCTTCTTGGAGGTGTTCCCTATGAAAGTTTTCGACTGCGCTCTGCCAACAAGCTTCATTGACTGACCTTGCTGTAATAATATGATCCATATTTTCTTCATCCAATCCATTCATATCGAAAGAAATTACAATATTAGGTTTGAATTTTCGAATAATATAAATTAGTTTCTCTCTTAATTCCAAATAATCAACACCAGCAAGAGTATCCGTTGGATAATTTAGATGAATAATCTCATCAGCTCCTAAGATTTTATAAGCATTTTCTGCTTCAAGTTTATTAATATTAACTGCTTCCTCGGGAGTCAATCCAATACAATCTGCATAATCATCTGTGATCCTTACACAAATGAGTTTATTTCCTTCATCTGACAACTTTTTCAAAGTACCGCCAGCCCAAATCGTAATATCATCCGCATGGGCGCCTACAGCCATAACTACTTTATTCATTGTATATGATTAGATTGACTTGTTATAAGAATCTATTTTCTAGATATGTTGTGTTGCTTAAGTGAATAGCGTTAAAAAATCTTGAAAAAATTAACCGTATTCATGAAAAAATCTATCAAGGGAACTAAAAACCTTGCAGTTTAAATATGACTCTATGAAAAATAGATTGTGAATGTACCTATATCATACTTTGACTGGCAAAAGGAATTTAAGAAAGAAACTAAAAAACCTATTGTACGAGAAGAGCCAGTTGAAAAAAATCCTATCGGAATAGAAAATAAATTATTTTCTCAGTATGTAAAGTGCTGGAAAGAAAAGAACTTGAAGAAATATTCATTATAAACATAAATTTGGTTTCTATTTAAGATGATTATGGGTTCTGTAAAAATTAATTCTGTATAATCTACATATTATCGTTCTTTTATAATATAGGTTTCAAAGTGTATTTTATAATGCCATCAAATGTATATGCAATTACGGTTTATAATACCCCTTCAGGAGTACCGAGTGTCATTTATGGACGCATTGATGATCTCTATCTAGAAGATTGTGATAATTCCTTTATACTCGTTGAAAGTACTATTCAGCGAAAAGGAAAATGGGAGAAGGTAAAGATGCCTTTTCATAAGGAAGATGTGCGAGTTGTGGCTCTTAAGCCAACTGCAAGTATCTTTTTTGATGAGAATACACATTTAGCCATTGAAACTAAAATCTAAGGTTAAAATCCCGCTGTAATTAAAATAAATTCTTCTAAGGATTGATAATCTCTAAAAGAAAGCGCCTTAGACTGACATTTCCCCTGCTCTTTTAGTAAATCCTCTAAAATCTGAATAGAAAATTTAATATCTTCTTTATTATGTTCTTTTGAAGAAGTATTAAAGAGTTCATTTAGACAAGTAATTTTATCTAAGAGAAGCTGAATGAGTTTATCATAATTTGTCTTAAAAAAGGGATTGTCTTCTTTCTTAGGTGGGTCATACTCAACAGAATTCCCTTGAAATGATATTTCTAAAAAATTTACTTGAGGAGAAGCGGGTTGAGATTCTTCTTTCTCTGAATTTTTAGTTTCATCAGATAGCTCTATTTCCTCATCGGGTAAGATAAAATCGACTTTTTGATAACTGCGTATGGAAAGATTTTTATCTACAAAAATCTGAAAGTGATGAGCACAAACGGTTGCTGGCGGGATTGAAATCACAGTTATAGGTTTATTTAGATTAAGAGATGACTTTGAAAGCGTTATTACTTTCTGAAGTCCACAAGAAGGACATTGTACTCGCACATTTTTTTCTTCTTTTGTATTTTGGGGCTCTTTTGAATCCAAATTTGGTTTTAACTTTTTTTTAGTTGATATATGGATATCTGTTACCATTGTTTGTTCCCTCCTGCTTTTTTCGTTTTTCTCTTCTTTTCTAAGGTATATTTTTTATCGAAAAAACGGGCTAGTTTATATTCTCCAAACTCATTGCAGACAAGGTTCCAACTGGGAATATGGGAAAAATACATATCTCGGATATAATAGGTTTTATATCCTTTTTTACGAGGTTTTTTATGCCTCTTTTTTCGACAATGAAAATGCAAAGCATAGGGGGGCGAAATTGTTTTTCTGTTTTCGTAAAAATCTATATAATATACTCTACCGCCATACATTCCATGAAGGAAATTTTCTACAGCGCTAATTTTTATGTTCTTTTTATTTCTTTTAGGTTTTGGATCTTCTATACATAATCCTTTAGCATGCAATATCCATAGTACATAGGTATCATTTTCGGCATATTCTTTATTCTTTGCGATAATATCTTTAACAGTTTTGGGAGAGTGCTGCACTTCTACAGCAATTTTATTACCATTATGAAGCTGAAAGAATACATCTGCTTGATTATTTTCAATACGTTTTTCTTTAGTGCTCTTTTTTACATTCCCTTGAGTTTTAATCTGTTGATAAATTAATTCCTTCATGACCTTATGGTAAAAACTTTCTGATTTTGAAGATAAGGGAATTGTCATAATCTTCCTAAAAATAGTTAACTGATATTGGGGTAAGACCTTAAAGAAAATTAACTATAAATATTCGAGGGGGTCTTGAATTTAATAATTTCTTCTGAATAAATCAATAAAGTTTTTGTTGTCGAAGCCCGCAGATCATACAAGAGAATTCATTCTCACTCAATTGCACCATTTTTCCTTTACATTCTTCACAATGATATTCGGTAGAAGTCCATTTGGGGCGGCCCGCTATTTTATCCATTCTCCGTGATGTTTTTGTCAATGGAGAATCCTCACGAAGGAGATTGCTGTTTTTGTTTTAGGATTAATTCTGCGAGAGTTTCAAAAGCCTTTTGTACATTTTGCCCTGATTTTGCTGAACATTCATTAAATCCTGTAAAGCCATAGGTTTCTGCTGTCTTCATAGCGTCTTCACGGGGTACAGAGCGCTTTTCCTCCAAGTCTGCTTTCCCTCCCAACATGTATAAAGGTGCGGGAATGTGTTTCTTAGTTCCCTTATGAAATAGATTCACCCATTCTTGCACATTTGTTAAACTAGTGTAGCGGGTGACATCATACATGAAGATTCCGCCCATCGAACCCCTAACGTATCCTTGAAATAGGGTGCGAAATCTTCTTTCTCCCGCAAAATCCCATATTTGGAGTTTAACTTTCTGTCCATTCACAATTACCTCCTTAATGTAAAAATTCACTCCTATAGTCATCGTCATATTCTCATTGAAGTTTCCTGTAAGGTAGCGATTTACTAAGGTAGTCTTACCAACACCTCCATCGCCGAAAATTGTAACTTTAAACATTAATTCGGTCATGATATGCGTAACCATAAAAAATTTATATTACAAATAAGTGATATAATCCATCTATTTATTCTTTTATTGAATTTGTTTTTAATAGTTTAGATTTGAGATTGAATTCTAAATGGTAGTATTATCAATATTTATAATTATCTATACAGAGGGGGTTTTGGCTCTTAAATTAACCCTTTATTACATGATTCTCGTATAGAGAGAGCCCAATATCATCAGATGCATAATATTTCTAAAATATAAACTGCAAAGACCATAGAAAACAATATTTTTTTCATTGATACTTTCTAATGGGGATAAATATAAGCTTTTTTAATAACAAACAAAAAATAGATATTTAAACTCTCTCCTCTTAATAGAATTGATTTAATTATATTTAATTAT
>JAFGSC010000057.1 GCA_016934875.1 Candidatus Atribacteria bacterium | reverse complement strand
TACCCTCCTCATCCGTAATCGCATTGATATTAAAATCTACACTAACCATCTGAATCGATTCCATCATCTCCTGATGTACTGGATTATTCAAAAGGTTCCCGGTAAAAGCCTGGGGATGAATCATGTTGGCATGGTTTTTTTCGATGGTCTCTCTGCCACAAATACCCGGTAGGATGGATTTTCTTCCTCCAGAAAATCCAGCAATATAATGAGGTACAATAACACCTGTAGTAATAATAAAATCGACTTGTTTCACAACAGGATCAACCCATAAATGGTTGCCACTTTTCATTTTCCCAAGATCAATCAGACGTTGATCATCACAATCATGATTGATAAAATGGTATGTCAATACAATCTGTTTACCAAAAACTCTTTTATTTTCACTTTTTGTATTTCCTCGATGAGCTCCGGTGGCAACTATAAAAGTAATATTCTCTTTTTGAATACCCAACTGTTCAAGTATATCTAGTAACGGTGGTAGAAAAACATCATAGGGAGTGGGCCTGGTAATGTCATTAGCCACAATCAAAATTCTTTTTGCTTTCTTATCCTTGATCAGCTGTTTCAGAGAAGGGCTGTTTATCGGTTCATCCAGCAATTTTCTCATCTTATCTAGAGGATTTTCTAAGCTCTGGTTTTGACGTGCAGTAATCAAACCAATCAAATTTTTACTATCCAATGCTAAGTTTATTTTTTTGTCTCCATATTTTAATTCTGTAGTTATAATATTGGTTCTCCTTTCTTGAATTAAATAGATTAGAAATTCAGATACCCCAATCTTCCCTCTCAATTTTCTCTAATAATACCTATTGTTATATTTAAATGATTTGTGAGTAAACTCAATAGAACAAATTATTTTTTGTTTATGGAAAGAATCTATATGTATTGTATAATAAATTATCCTTTAAATTTTTTATCTTTGGCAAACTTTTTCTAAAGAATGATGGATCTGTTTCTTACTAATAATACCATATCCACAAGAATTTTTATAAAAATGAATCTAAAATGAAGGGGGAAATAATGAAAATTGGAATCATGTCAGATACCCATGATAATATGCCCAACATCAAAAAAGCAGTCAAGATATTCAATGATGAAAAGATTGATTTACTGTTTCATGCCGGGGACTTTGTTTCACCTTTTACCGCCAGAGAATTGAAGAATATTCATTGTCCTTTTACCGGTGTATTCGGGAATAATGACGGGGATCGATTGTTTTTAATAGATCAGTTTCAAAAGATAGGTCCAATCTACCCTGAACCTTTCCAGACAACAATCGAAGGGAAAAAAATCATCATGTTTCACAAGAATGATGTCATTGCAGAACTAGCGACCAGCCAGGCCTATGATGTCATTATCTATGGCCATACTCACCAGGTAGATCTCTATACCAAGGGAAAAACTTTGGTGGTAAATCCCGGAGAATGCGGCGGATGGCTTACCGGAAAAGGTACTGTTGCTGTTCTGAGCTTACCCGATTTTGATGTACGAATGATTAACCTTTGATCATTGCAAAATTGATTAACAATAGTGATTTGAGAACATCCTATAAAAACAAGAAAGAACCAAGCCTGTTCATAATATATTCTGGCTTGGTTCTTTCATCCTTATCTTTGGACTTAACAAATTTTAAAATCAAATTAAGAAAGAACTACTCTTCTTCAACTGTCTGTTCTAGTGTTCCTTTCAATTGATCCTCCTGAATAAACCTTTCCAACGAGTCCAGGGTATTTTCAAGTTGATTCAAGCGATTTCCGTACTCGGTCCAATTCCCTAGCCGTGCAGCATCCGTAGCGGCACGATAATGTTGTTTTGCCTGCTCAATCAAATTCTTGAGTGTCGCTCCCTCCTCTAGAACAATTTCTCTCTCCATTTCCTGAACAGTTTTTCCAAAAAGAATCCTCAGGGCAGTGTCTAAATCTTCTGCCATGGCAACTTCTGAACCATCCGATACAATGACTCTTCTAAGCTGGGGTATTTCGCCCTTTTCAGCCCTCAAGTACAATGGTTCTGCATATAAAACAGAATCTTCTATGGGAATAGCCAGTAAATTACCTCTAATGACTGTAGATCCGCTTTGACTCCATAAAGTAATTTGTTGAGAAATTTCTGAATCCTGGTCAATCAATGCCTCAATTTGCATGGGGCCATAAATTAATTTATCTTTCGGAAATTTATAGACCAGCATTTTCCCATATTCGCCTCTGTCATTGCGGACAGCTAGCCAGGAAATCATATTGTTCTTGTTCGTAGGAGTAAAGGGCGTAATCAAGATAAATTCTTCTTTCTCAAAGCCTGGTAATTTGGCAATGACATAATAAGGCTCCAATAAAATTTCTTCAGTTGCATACACTTCGTTGGGAATATTCCAATAGTCTTCCTTATTATAAAATACGTCCGGATTTTGCATGTGATAGGTAGAATACATTTCAGATTGAACCTTAAAAAGATCAATAGGGTAGCGAATATGCATGCGCAGGTCTTCCGGCATATCATTTATTGACTTAAATAGGCCGGGGAAAATGTTCTGATAAACACGAATAATGGCATCTTCTGATTCTACGACATAAAAATTAATACTGCCATTATAGGCATCGACCACTACTTTTACCGAGTTTCGGATATAATTAAATAATGGGCTATAAGGCTTGGAATATGGGAATCGATTAGTAATCGTATAAGCATCCTGAATCCAATATAACTTTCCATCACCTGAAACAACAATATAAGGATCTTTGTCATAAACCAAAAAAGGAGCGACTTGCCTTGCCCGGTCAGTGACATTTCGATGCAACATCATACGACTAGCCGAAGTAAAACTGCCAGTTAGCAAGATATTCACATCCCTAAAGTGTATGGCAAATAACAATCGACGCCAAAGGGAAGAAACAGAAACTCCTCCTGTCCCTTCATAATGAGTATATACATTTTCACTGCCTTTGGGATAATCAAATTCCCTATTCTCTGTATTGACGATTACGTATTCCTCTGTTTTTTCACCGTAATAAATCTCCGGTCGTGATACATCTAAATCAACTGAAGAAATAGGAGGAATATCTTTAATCGAAAGGTGAGGTAAACCATCTGGCTCTACTCTGTTTACCGGGCTCATCACAACTCCGTATCCATGGGTAAAAGTAAGACGTTCATTCACCCAGGTTTGAGCCTCCTTTGCTAATTTACCGCTATTCAATTCTCGTGCTGAAACCATCACCTGCTGATAGTCTCCGTTCAAATAATAACGATCGACATCAATCCCCAAAAATTCATAGTACAATCGAATGGCTTGAATCTGATTGAAAGTCTGCCCCAGAGGACGCCAATCCCACAAACGAATATTGCTGACCGTCTCAGGATTTCTTACTATTTCTTCATAAGTTATTTCTTCTTCAAAGGGGAAATCCTCTTCCACGATCTTGTCTAAACCGTAGGCTTTCCTGGTCAATTCAATGTTGTTGACCAGGTAAGGGCGTTCTCTGGCTAATTCATTGGGTAGCACCAAGACTCGCTGGACAATCCCTGGTAGTAGCCCACCTACAACCAGGTAAACCCCGATAACTGCAACAATACTTATGGCCGGTAAAAAAATACTTTGATTCCTAGCCGTTACAAAAACCAGAATCGCAGCAAGGATACAGAGGATCATGGCAATTCTGAAGGCTAAAAGGTTAATATGTATATCAGTATACCCTGCACCATAAACGACGCCCTG
>JAFGSC010000332.1 GCA_016934875.1 Candidatus Atribacteria bacterium | reverse complement strand
CCCTTTGAAAGACTTCCTTCTGCTTTTATGGTTAAACCAAATCATGCCTCCGGGTCACATATCATTGTAGAAAATGGCCATTTTAATAAAAAAGAGATGATAAAAATTTGCCAAAGATGGCTTAAAACTCCTTATGGCCTGGAGAAGCTGGAATGGGCGTATCAACCCATCAAAAGAAAAATTATCATTGAAAAATTGTTGCTTGATGATGATGGAAAGATTGCAAAAGATTTTAATTTTCATATGTTTCATGGAAAATGTAAATTGGTTCGTGTCATTTTTGATAGAATAAATCATCTTTCTATAAGTACTTTTGATGAAAAATGGAATTTTTTATCAGTTAAAAAACCAGACCGTCTTCAAGGGCCAAAAATTAAAAAACCAAAATACTACGAAATCATGCTGGAATTAGCTGAAAAGCTATCTAAACCTTTTGATTTTGTTCGGGTAGATTTATATAATGTAAAGGGAAAAATTTATTTTGGAGAGTTAACTCATTATACTGCAAGTGGGACAGGGAAATCTGAACCTAGTTCTTTTGCTTTTGAATTAGGAAAGTATTGGAAAATAGAACCAGGATATTGGAGAAAAAAATAGAAGTTAGTTCTATTAGTAAACTCTCTAGTATAAAAGGAGTAGTAAGAAGAGATTCAAATTTAGTTAACTAGCTTTTATAAAAATGCTATGCAGTTTTAAGTTTTTATGATAAGAGAGATTAAAATAAGGATTAATTTTATCATAAGGTTAATTTAAAAAATGAATAATTTAGATGAATTAATTATAGATGTTGAAAATTAGAAGGATTGATTTTTTAAAAATTGAATATTTTGATATCCATATTCTGAAAAGCTAGTGATTTTTTAATAACCTTAAACGGAGTGTAAAAATGAAAATAAAATTGTTGATATGTTTTTTATTAGCTGTGGTTTTAACCTTTAGCATAGTAGGTATTTCTTTTGCAAGTGAAACTTTGACATTTGCTATTGCTGCGGATGTTGATCAATTAGACCCTGGAGATACAAATATAAGTCAGGTTGTTAACAATATCTTTGAAGGTCTGGTGAAATTTAAAGCAGGAAGTACCAGCATAGAACCTTGTTTAGCTACTTCATGGGAAATATCAGAAGATGGGAAAGAAATTACCTTTCATTTGAGAAAAGGGGTACAATTTCACGATGGCACCGATTTCAATGCGGATGCGGTGGTTTTCTCCTTCGCTAGACAATATGATCCCAATAATTTTTACCATCAATATGGAAAATGGGGTATGTGGAGATTTATGTTTTATGATGTAGATAGAATGGAAAAGATCGATGATCATACGGTAAAATTAGTTCTAAAAAAACCTAATGTTTCTATCCTCACCAGTCTTGCTCTTTACCGCGTGGGAATTGTCAGCCCAACCAATTCCGAAAAATATAAGGAAGATACATTCAAAAATCCCTGCGGTACCGGTCCTTTTAAATTTGTAGAATGGGTCAAAGATGAACATGTTACCCTGGAAGTAAATGAAGACTATTGGCAGGAAAGAGCCAAGCTGGATAGATTGATCTTTAAGATTATTCCTGATCCTGCAGTTCGTCTGATGACTTTAGAAGTTGGTGAAGTGCAGGGAATAGAATATCCCAATCCAGCTGACTTTGATAGGATAAAAGCCAATAAAGACCTAGTATTAATGACTCAACCGGGATTGAATGTTGGCTGGTTAGAGATAAATACCGGATACGGATATATTGATGCCAATAAAAACGGTGTACGTGATATAGCAGATGAACCCCTGGTTAAAACCCCCGGCTATTTTGAACCCCTGACCAAGAAAGAAGTAAGACAGGCAATTAATATGGCTATTGATAAACAATCAATAATTGATAATATTTATATAGGAGCAGCCATTAAGGCTAAAAATGGCATGCCGCCCTTTATGCTGGGCTATAATGATGCAATAGAAGATTATCCATACGATCCTGCAAGAGCTAAACAATTATTGGCTGAAGCCGGCTATCCGGATGGTTTTGAAGTCACGCTATATGTCTTGCCGGCATCTCGTCCCTATATGTTTGATCCTTTCAAAATTGCTGAAGCTATTCAAAGTTATCTGGCTGCTGTGGGGATAAAGGTCAAATTCTATCAAGTTGATTGGCCTACTTATTTGCAAGAGACGAAAGACGGAAAACATCAAATATGTATGATAGGGTGGATTGGTGATAATGGTGATCCGGATAATTTTATGAATGTATACAGTATGAATAGGGCCTCAATTGGCATGGCGCAAAATCGTGCTTTTTATATTAATGAAGATGTCCAGGGATTACTTTCCGCAGCTTTAGCTACTTATGATGATGAAAAGAGAACAATATACTACAAGAAGATCCAGAAAATGGTTCATGAAGATGCAGCTTGGGTCTATCTTTTTCATTTAACACAGAATATAGTTTTTAAAAATAACATCAAAGGTTTTATCCTTAGTCCGATTAGTTTGCTATTTTTTTATCCGGTATGGGTAGAATAGAGATACTTTGGTTAATATAAATTTTCATTGTAATATTGAAGTCACTGAAAATTAGGTAATACTGTTTCAGAATATATTATAGAATATGCTACGCTACCGTAATGGTTGTTGTAAATCTTTTATATAGATAACCGATATAAAACGATAAACAATACTAATAAAGAAGGGATACTTCGGTACCCTATTTGCGTAATGATTTTAGGTTACTCTATTTTTATTACTAAATATTTATTTAAGATAAGAAAACTTTTTAATTATAATCTCACCTCAACAAAAAGTTCTGAACGTGTCCACTAGGGAGAGCCTGACCATTCTAAGCCCTTTGGCCTTTTACTGAAGGGTTTTTTGTTTTTTTTGTAAATTATTTTTAAGAAAAAGAAGGATTTATAATCTAGTGAATCGAATGAATATATAGTTGTT
>JAFGSC010000056.1 GCA_016934875.1 Candidatus Atribacteria bacterium | reverse complement strand
TACAGCATCGACCTTCTCATTTCTAATTAATTCCATTGCAGCAAAAGTCACTTGTTCCATTAGGGGACCATCGGGTCTGCCTGGCCAGGTACGATTAGTATTTCTTATGTCCAAATAAGATAAAAGCTGGCGGTCTGGATAATGTACATAAATAAGTGGATCAGGCCATTGATCTAGCGGCGAAGCATCACGATTTCCCATTCTAAATGTTTTACTCCCCCAGTCTGTTTCAATATCAAAAAATAAAGGATAGCCATCCCCAGCCCTGGTATTACGGCTACCGCTATTGTTAAACTGAGGAATTACAATTGCTCTCCCTTTTTCGATAACTGCATTCTCTACTAGCATAAAAGCAGTGAGACCGGCAACAATCTCATTGGCATGAGTGTTCGCAATGATAAGCATAGTGCCTCCTTCTTCCTTTCCTTCCAGGAAGAAGACATTAGTATCAGCTATTGTCCCTTTAATTCCTTCATAATAGTCACTTAATCTGCCTACCTTTGTAACGCCAGGTCCTGCCACGATGGGAATTTGGTAGTGACGATGTTGATAAAGCTGTATTCCGGCAATAATTGTTATAATTGCTACTATTGCAAGCATAATAATTTTCATTCTTTGCATTCTGGTCATTCCTTTTCCTCCTTGTACTATTTAACCCGTAAAACCCTTAGAACAAAGGGTATGGCTACAATAAGATAAAGTAACATATCTGTTGTGCTTTCTTTTTCTTTAATAAAATTATAGATTAACATACCGATAAGACAGATACTTAATATATAATAAATAATCATTACTATTGGCATAATCGAACCTCCATATTTTGTGTCTCTTTATTATTTACTCCACTCAACTAAAAAAGAAAGATGAGAACTGTATACAATCATAAGAATTCCTACGATTGTAATAACAAGCCAGGGCACCCAAGTTTGTTTAAGGAAATTTAGATAATTCCCTTTGTATTCAGAAACCATAACACTTAACCTACCTATTAAAGCAGTAGGCGGCAATCCATCTCCTAATGGGTAGAGTAAACTCATGCCTGCTATTACAACTGTTGCATGCAATCCTATAGAATCAAAATACCAGGTTAATGGAATACCAAACAAAGCGGCGGCTCCATAAGTCAAAATTCCTTCAGAAATCGGAAGTACAAACGCCAAAGAAATAAATAGTAAAGTAATTGGAATCGTAATAACAGTGTAGGATAACAAGCCTCGTACGCCTGTAACCGTCATTACCTGTTGAAGTATACCAACGATGATTACTGTAGCCAATAAAGGCAGCAGACGTTTTACGGTATCTAGTGATAGTTGTATAATTTTAATCTTTGTCGGGCTTAAAACAAGGGCGATTATGGCAGCAATTGTAAATTCTAACGGTAGACCCATAACCGGTATTGAAAAAGGCCAAATACGCTCAACAATGATCATGCCAAAAAAGAACAAAAACGGTAATACAACTTTCCAGATCGTCATACCTTCCGGAACTTTCGGCATATCCTGCAGGGCTTTTTCTAAGGTTGTGTCTCCTTCTTTTTTATACCCTAAGAAAAGCACAGTAAAAATGCTGAGAATAAGAATAGGTATTGCCAGAGGCAACTCAAATCCAACATAGGGTATTGCTGTTCCGGCACAAGTAATCATTGCCCAGATATTAACTGGCGGAGCTGCTGCGGACAAACCTGCCAGAATAAAAATAATGGCCGTAACCTTAACCCTTGGTATACCTAAATAAACCAAAGCTAGCGCAACCGGTGCACCCACTACCAGACATGAAACACTACCTGCTCCTGTTAATGCACCGGGAACTAAAATAATGAACATTAATATTAACAGAGCAATAATTCTTCTATTGTAAAAATGTTTAATAGTAGCTCGTATTACATAATCTACACCACCTGATTCTTTCACGATGGCCATAAAAATCGTTGCAGTTGTAAAGACAAGAACAATATCCATATAAGTAGAAGTTCCTTCTACCAGATGACGAAAAAGCTCTCTAATAGGCGGAGTACTAAAAAGAACAGAACCAATAATTCCACCTACAACCGCAGCTGAAAGTATGCTCCATTCAACAGGATATTTCCATTTGGTAACGGCATAAGCAATCACCATCGAAAGCAAAACAATCATTATCTGAAAGTACATCGATTACCCCCCTTTTTAATTATTTACAATCATTATTACTCACACTTTGCACCGGTTAATTCACCTGCAAAAACTTGTTTTAGCACTTCAATAACATCCAGAGCGTAATCAACAACAACCAGGGGTATCTGGTTCTCTTCAGCTAGGGCAGTAAATCTTCCATCTTTGTTTCCATCGGCTGTAACAATAATTAAATTAGCAGATGGTGCAATTGCATCGATCATTTTCTCATTATCGCTGCCTGGATTTCCTCTTGTTGAAAGTCCACCAACATGGGCTGCTACAATGAATATTTTATTTTCTTTAGCATACTTAATTAGACTTTTTAAACGAGCCAACTCTTGATCAACAGTCAAACCGGAAGCACCCATTCCTTTTAGACTGGCTCCGATTGCGAAAACAATCGATTGATAAGCTGTCCCAATGGGGTATTTTGATTGATCAGTCTTGATTTCTACATGAAAACCGGGTCCGGATTCTACTCCACTTAATCCCACTCCTGCTTTCATCATTTCTACGGTAGGAACATCACAATAATCGTACAGTACCCCTGCTTCATCCATTAAAATATTCAAAGTCATAATATCTGCACTTTGTCCTGCCGAGGTGGTAAGTACAGGTACACCGGCTGGGGGTATTTCACTTTGAGCAAAAATATTAACACTAAGAGCAAAAAATATAATACTTAAAATAGTTAACATAAACGATATGCATGAAATTTTTTTCATGGGAAAATCCTCCTTATTCCTTTTTCTTTGATTCTTTGATATTTAAGTGGGAAAATGTACTTTGAGAACACTTTCCCACTCATAAATTTTTAAGTACCAGTTGATCGATTGATTTGATTGAAAGTTCATCAAATCAATTACAATCAATTTATTTCTCTATATTATAAAATTCCTCAACTGTTTTCTTGTTATCGTATTCTATAATGGCTTTCAGCCACCATTCGGGGTAACCAACCTGTTTCCTCTGTCTGTCTTCTGTATAAATGAATCCTATATTATATTTTACAAGTAGTTGATCCCCTAAATTCCACCAGGCATCGATGACTTCAGCAGCATTTTCCATACAATAATCAGTCAGAAACTCCTTGGCTTTTTCAGGATCTTGGATATATAAATCATAGGCTTCTTTATCAATTTTCGAAGTATTGGCAATAGCGCCGTCTTCCCATTTAAATTGTGCATCTTTCACGTCCTGAATAGCATAGGAATATTTTACCTGGACATGGAAATCAGCATAATCGAAAGCCCAACGGGCAGCATCTCTGTTGAATGTCCAATGATCACCTATCTGGAAAGAGTAAGGAATTTCGTTAATACCGGCATAGAACGGGATAAAGCAAGTTGTATCGGTTGTACCCAAACCTATCCAGACGATTCCGCCTATTGGATCAGGCAGCCAGCTTCTCGACTGGGTAATCGTTACATACTCGGCTTGTTGAGTCCCAATTGGCCTTTCCCAACTATAGGTTTTACCATCTACTGTCCAATTTAATGGTCTCCATCGGTTAGGATTTCCAAATGGTCCGGCTGCTAAACCTTGGGTCATATCAAAAATGGTGCCCTCATAATGATATCTGGTTACTTCCATAATATCTTTGACTGAAACCTTTTTATCCGGTTTAACAGAAAAAGGCAATTCATCATTCGGAGTCATAGGATCAAGATTTAAAGAAGGAGCCAAGAAATGATAGGCACCCCAAGCCCTGGGATTGATATAACTTTTTTTCCAGGGAGAGTAAGCCTTTTTCCAACTGAAAGGTTCTCCACTATTCGGATCATAGTATTCGTGTTCTACCGCATATGAAATGACATTGGATGAAGCCATGAAGTAATCCGTATTTTCTAAGTCAATTTCTCCAATCCTGGACTCATTCGGACAGACTGATATATGGTCATCCGGAATCCTTTGAGCACACCAGATAGCCCCCGGTTCTCCACTTTCCGGAGTCCATAGCGGACCCACCGGCATAATTTCAAAATGCCATGCTTCATAAGGGTCAGCAATGGACAATTGTTCTCCTCCATCCAAGCCATAGCCATATTTTTCCCCTAATTCACCCATGAGCTGGATGGCTTCTCTGGCTGTTTTACATCTCTCCATTGCAATACGAGTTAATTCGGTTAAATTCATGACTGCGTTTGGGCTTTGCATCTCACGTCTACAGCTAACCGTTGACTCTCCCATTGCCAATTGATGTTCATTAATATAGCCAAACATGCCATGAATATAAGCAAACGTATGGGCTGGTTGAGGAATTTCTACACCGGTAAATTTTTCCTCTAAGACCCTATCCCATTTCAACCCAATTTCAGGATCCCATGTTTCATACTGAGAGATCGCATAAATTTTTCTCGTGGCACCTGGCTCGTGATCCACGGCAGGAACCTTTCGGAAAGTAAAATCACAAGTACCACAATCACAGGGATGAACGGTCATCGTTGAGCCATCCAAAGAAGCATCTTTACCCACTAAAAATGATGTACATCCTAAACAATCAATACATTCTTCAGATTCAAATTCAGGTTCAGCCAAGGCAAATGCAAAACAACTTGTAACAAAAAATAATATCAAAAATATAAAAATAGCCTTTCGGGAAAAGTTAAACATTTTTTTCTCCTTTAAAATTAATATTCTTTGTTCAAATTTATGATGAGGTTACGAATTGATCACTCCTTTCTCAATCATTTAGCATTTAGTATAAGATTACAGACAAAACCATCTAGTTTTAATTAAAATTACTTATAAAGTAAGGTAAGGTAAAAAAGAAGTAAAACAGATGATGGAAAAATCTAAATCGGTCATAAATGTTGATGTCATTAAAAGTTAATATATGCAATCTCATTGTATTGTTTTTTTTGTGCTTTTTACATTTTTAATATTTTTTTTTATGATTTTGAAATATCTTTAAAAGACTTATTTTACTTTTTGATTATACCTTATAAAAAAAATGTTTTCAACACAAAAACTCATTTAATTGTTTATGTTAGATATTTTCTGTATCCAACTGTGAATGATTCTATAAACTGCATCGCCTTCTTTTCCTAAATCATAGTCAATAGAGACATGGTCTTTATCTTCTACATAAAAGAGAGTAACATCATAATGATATTGGTTTAGAGATTGATAAAATGATTGATTCACTGCCCTGGAAATTTCCCGATCTCCGGCTACCAATAGCAAAAAGGGAGGTATAGCTAATCCTTCCCGAAGATAGTTTATTGGAGAGGCTTCTTCCCAATCCCGGGAATTGTCACCAAAAGCC
>JAFGSC010000331.1 GCA_016934875.1 Candidatus Atribacteria bacterium | reverse complement strand
ATTATTAATTTCCATCTTATAAATTCCTTTCTGGTCTTTGTCTTTTAGCGCGCGCTCTAAAATCTAATTGTGGTTTACATATTGCAACCAACGGTTTAGCAAGGCAGAAGTGCCGCTTCGGCATTTGGGACGAAGGGCTGCTTTGAGCCCGGAGCCTGCCTTGCTTTGTTGGTTGCTGTATGTAAACCACCTACCATATTATCCCTTCTTCGCGCGCGCTTCGTTTTTATGGTGTTCCTGCAGCGTCCAAACCTTTTTACGCCGGAACAGAGAATGGGCGGTTCAGGGCAAACGCTGTACAACCTTCTTTAGGAAGGCCTCTTTGGAAGGAGCTTCAGCGTATAAAATGCCGTTCATTAGATCCATATGCCTTGTACCGATTGGTTTAACCAGTTGAAGAGAATAACGCTCTGGGTCGTTTGCATCCTTGACCATTTTATAGGAAAGAAAAACAATATTGCTATTTTCAACCGGTACTTCTGTAAAGTTTCCAATACTCCATAGTCTATCAACAAGGACATCCTGCATTACAGCAACAATACGAGTGTTCCAATGATGATGAGAAAAACCCTTAAAAATAAGCTGCATAATATAACGCTTGTAAACATTGCGCCAATTAAAATTGTATTTCGGCTGAACTTCGAGCATTCTTGAATTCAGGAATGCATCATATGCAGGGAAATAGGTGCCAGTAATATCGACTGTTTGAAGTTCTACTGAAATGAACTGGTGAATTCTACCGTCTGAATTCGTTTCCGCAAGAACACAATCAATTTTTCCTAAACTTGACAGGCTTACTTCATAGGCAACCTTGTAGTTGACTGGTTTATTACCCGGCCAGCAGTTGTTTATCACATCAGTAAAAATGTCTGCCTGGTAAAGCCTGTTCGGACAAATACAAACTGGGCCTTCGTTAACCCGTTCTTTCCCACGTTTAGCCCATCTTGAAATGGAACAAACCGGAAACGGACCTTCAAGTAAATGGGATCGTTTTGTGCATACAGAGTTGATGAAGGGACAATGATAATCTGCGTTAACTGGATTGCGCATTTGTGATGCTGGCTCGCCGAGTATTTCAACCAAGTATTCTTTAGGGTCAAATGGCAATTGCTTTTCCTTCTTTCATCATAGATTTAATAACGCTAAGTCCAACCGCTTTCGCCAATAGAGGAGGGACGGCATTACCCACCTGGCGATATTGCTCAGTACGCGGCCCTTGGAAAATGTATCTGTCGGGAAATGATTGAAGCCTTGCAGCTTCTCTTACGGTTATTGTTCGGTTTTCATAGGGATGAATATAGCATCCCCAATGAATATCGCATTTTGTCAATATTGTTGAAGATAAGCCTTCTGGAGAAAGACGTCCATACCTCTTTGTATGGTCACTTCTTTTTGCCTTTTTCATACCTGCGGGTAAAAGACGCATCGGAATGTCTCGCCAGCTTCCTCCCTGCGGAATATGTTTCATTCGTTCAAGATTAATACTTGAAAGTGCAGGAGCGACATGATTATAGACATAAGAGCTGCCTTTTCGCATCTCTCGCTGAAAATTGCTACATTCTTTTACGGGTATGCAGTAAGCCTGAATTTCTGTCCCATCGCCGTTCGCTAGCAGGGGCAGATCCCCAATCGCTTCAGAAATTGTTGTAAAAGGTTTAAAAACTCCGTCCCTGTCGCCGCTTGGCCAAAAAATATGGTTCCCATTACGATTAGCAATGAATATAATTCTGCGCCGTTCTTGTGGAACCCCAAAATTTTCTGCATATAGAATCCGGTATTCAAAAGTTTTGTAACCAAGCAACTTAAGGCCTTTCTCAATCTCACGAATAGCTTGGCCATCTGCAACTGATGTCATCCCTGTAACATTTTCCATGACTACCCAATGGGGTTGAATTCCATTGACAAGCCTCAAATATTCGCGGAATAACCCGCTACGCTCATCGTGCATCCCCCTCTGGTGATTGTACACGCTAAATGCTTGACAGGGAGGTCCACCAACCAAACAGTCGAGTTCTCCTTTAGAAATCCCTGCCTTGGTTAGTAAGTCCTCAGGTGAAAGCTGTTGGACTGGAGTTTCAATAAAAACTGTTTCTGGATGGACCGTACGGAATGTCTGTGCAGAGTATTTATCAAAATCATTCGCTGCCAAGACAGTAAAGCCTGCCTGCCTGAATCCTTCAGACAAACCGCCTGCGCCAGCGAAAAGGTCAATTGATGTTATCATTGGTTTATCTCCTGATACTGTTCAAACGAACAGTATCAATATACATATCACTCAAATACGGAGTCAAATTAACTATATATTGTTATTGGTACACTTAAAATACACAATATATGTTTCATGGTACAATAATTACTTATACATGCCAATCAGTTTTGTTTTTCTAAAAAGTATGTAATTTTACCTGTTAATTTTTCTAATTTCTTGGTTTCACACTCCCAAACAACTAAAACTTCCCACCCCATATTTTTAAGATTGTATCTATTTTTCTTATCCCTTTTAATGTTGCGCTCTAGCTTTGGTATCCAATAATTAGACCGAGATTGTGGAATTCTACACCCATCTTTGCATTTTTTATGTTGGTGCCAAAAGCATCCATGAACAAATACGATTTTACAGTGCTTGGGGAGAACAATGTCAGGCCTTCCGGGTAAGGAATGATTATGCAGTCGGTAGCGGTATCCCATTTTATGGATCATTTTTCGAACAATCATTTCTGGGATTGAACCTGTAGAGCGAATTCGTCGCATATTTTCGCTACGTTGTTCTGTTGTTTTATTATCCATCTTTTTATCAACTTAACAATAAGAATATAACGTCTTATGATTTATTCTACTTAACAATCAATAGGTGTTTTTATAAAGACTTAATTCTTCCCTGTCTTCGCGCGCGCATTATAATCCTTTGTGCTTTACATATTGCAGCCAACGGGCCCGCCATAAAAGACGTTTTCCCGTAATGAAATGAAGGGAAAATGTGGCGTAGCCCGAGGAGCTTGCGACGAGCTTTTGATGGCGTGTTGTGTGATGTACCAGCTGCTTTTCACTTAAAAAACCATTTTCTTTTTATGAATTCTTTAACCTTCAAATTCCTTTTCGCTTTCCAATTATCATTTTCTCTTTTATTACTTATATCAAAATATTCAGGAATGATATCCCATCGTGAAAAAGATTGGTAATCCTTGTCTGGAGAAAAGATATCATTAATCTTCAGTTGTCCAATTTTCTCAAATTCAACCCCACAATTTTTGAACATTTTTGCGTAATTCCATTCAATAACTTCTCTATCATTAATTTTTCCTGGAATAATTTCTTCAGGTGTTATAAGTATATTTGATCTTTCAAATTCTTTTAAATCTGGTTTTTGATTCATCTGAATATTTGTCATTGCGACTAAATTTAAACCAAATTCTGTTTGCTTTTCAGCTTCAAGAATTACTACGCCTCCATATTGTCCTGAAATAAGTTTGAATGTTAAACAATCACCTTTTTCAAAAATTGAGTCCCGCAGAATCTTCTTTTTTCGTTTTTTGGGTTTATCTTTTTCTATTGATATCTTTTCTTTAAATATCTGTAAAACCTTTTTCCTTTTATTAATATCAGATAGAGATGCACCCAAATTTTCCCACAATTCAATATCTTTTCCTGAATCTATAATCATTGTCACTTTTAAAAGTGATTCATCGTCTAATGCCTTACATTCCCAAAGACAATGAGCTAAAGCAAACCAGAAATTATTGCAATCTTCATTTGATTTAATGATGTCTTGGTTATTGTTGATTAAAGTAGATTTTATTTCTTCAATCTCTAAATTGTCATTGTAAAGGTTAAAGAATTCATCTTTTATATCTGCATAAGTATCATTTGAAGATATTGCGGTTCCCCAAGATCCCATTTTATATCCTAAAAAGAGAAAAGTGCATCTGTGCTATTTACATTTTAAAGCAGCTGGTATTTCACACAACGGGCCGCAGCTATGAGTAGTTTTTCGACCAAACGGGAGAAAAATTAGCCGTCAGGCCGAGGAGTGGAACGACGAGCTTATAGCTGCTGTTGTGCATCGTTCTTAAGCTGTTTTCTCTTAGGGCGCGAATCATAAATTGTGTTTATTTTACCTTGTTTTGAAGGTATTCAATTTTATTCTTAAGATTATCTTCCCAATTTGAAATTCTATGTGTTCTACTTGTTTTTCCTAAAGGTAGATTCCTTTCTATGTCAAATAAAACACACCTGATTGCATCTCTTCCTTTGGATCTAGAACGTCCTGTTATGCAACTGATTGATGAGTAAATACGGATAACTATATTGTCCTTTTCTGTCGGAATATCATAAATATATTCATACGATATTATGTCTTGTACCAATTTTAATTCTCTATCATAATGTTTTAAAAAGGTCTCGAAATCATTTTTCGAAATTACTACAAATTCAGACAACAGAGACCTCCTTTCCTTAATTTTCAGAATTCTCAACCAATTCATATCTTTTTAATTGACTATAAACATCCGCAATTTCACCATTCAACTGTTTTATGTACTCTTCACAAATGTTGTAGTATAAATCCTTTTTTTCATCTGACAAAGTAAAGCTATATTTCCCTCTTTTTAATTCAACTACCAAATCATTGAAAACGTTTTTAACCTCGTTAGGATTATCATCAGTTAAACATATCTTGTAGTTCTTTGCCCCAATTGCTAATACCAGATTAACAACATTTTCTCCCCGCTCAATAGTCGCATTATGATTTTGCATATATTTTTCCCCTTTCTCCGAATGCATCTTTGCCGCCTTCAAGTGTTCGCATACTAATTTCTTTCCAATCAAGTTTGATTTCATTTTGATTTGCACAAACAAGATTATTTGAAAATGGATTGCCCAAATATGTATAGTAGCAATTGATTGCATGGGCGCGATAAATTGAATTGTAAGGTAACGTTCTAACGGCTATGTTTGCATCGTGCGTAGCAATAATAACTCTTTTCCCGCTGTAAGCGTGTTCTTTTAATAAAGGTACAATAAAATCGTTAATGTAGTCATTTCCAAGACTCTTCTCGGGTTCATCGATTAAATAGATTTCCTTGTTTTCATTTAATTCTTGACTCAATAGTATCATAGCAGATTCTCCATTGGATGGTTTATACTGAGTATGATTTATTTCAAAAAAGCGTTTAAATAAGAACAAATCATCAATAGAAGAAATTGTAGATCCACTTTCAATTTTATTCAATTCTTCAATTTTCTTAAATAATTCTTTTGAATAGACTTCTTTGAGAATTGTGATGAACATTCTTGCAACAGATTTTTGAGGCGTTTTTGTAACATTTTTTATTGGCTTAAAATCACCGTCACTAATATTCCCATTTTGAATTACCAAAAGTGTTTTACAAAAAAGTTTTCCTTTTTCGCCTAAGTCACCAACGAATTCACTTTTTGGCTCAAATTTATGATTTAAAGAATTAACAATTTTTCTCAAAGCGACTTCAATCTCAATCCGATTCCTTGCATATTCAAGGAATCCAGTCTTTATTGGCTTCTCAGGTTGGCCTGTTTTTTTTGAGATTTCTGAAACAAATATACTGACTAAATGGTTAAATAATCTTATAGTACTGCTTTTTACAAATTCATTTTCATAGCCCATTTCAACTTTTTCTATAACTTTTAATAAAATATCAATTAATGCTTTAAAGAGATCGTCACCAATAACTTCTTTAAAAAGAGCATTAGATTGCAATAAATCGTTGAATACATTTAATTGCTTTTTAAAAGATTTTATTTCTTCAAACCTTTTTAAATATTTTTTAGCATCAATTGGTGTCAAATTATTAATCTTTATTGATTTTGATATTTTGTTTGTCTCTGTTCTCGAAAAATATTCATAATACTTTTTTAAGCTGGTTACACTACCTTCAGAAGCATTCCTTATAAGAGAAATATCATGAACACATAAGTCTATGTCAATTTCACCTCTATTAAGCTCGTAATTCTTTCCTTTTATGTCATATTTTAAGTCAAGACTAACTTCATTTGATTCATACACTGATGTTTTATAACCGTGGCTATTATAATGCGTTGATAGCGCTTTTAATATTTCTGTTTTACCAGTTCCTTTTGAACCAAATAATACATTTATATCATCGAATATCTCTAAAATGATTGGTTCTTTATCCTCAGGGAAGGGATTAATTGTTATATTCTCATGGTTTTTTTTATCTAGAATTGTTTTTATTGTAGAATCATCACGATCAAGCAATAGGCAAAATTGTTCATAGCTTTCAACCGGAAGTCTTAAGTCAGGTAAACTTCTTGATATATTCAAGTAATCATCCCAATCTTGAATGTCAGAACCGTAAATAGATTTGTGTCCATGGCTGACAAAGATACCTGCTGAAATTGAATTTGTTGCTTCTTTTAATATTCGTTTCTTATTTGAGGCATTTTCAATTAGAATTTGAACTGCATCATCTGAAATACAAGGCAATTTATTCACGTAATGTGGGATGTAAATTGGATTAAGCGGGTCAAATAATTTAATTGTATCTTTTATACTAATAGAAAAGTTGTCTGCAGAAATACCTTTTGTAGCTGTGTTTACTATATCGGAAAATCTCTGCGTGTATTTAGGATTGACAATAATTAATAAATGCCCTCGTTTTCCTTCTTCAACAATATCCAACTCTACTCCAGGCCACGCCTGAAATAAATTTTCACTTAAATCGACGATCGCATCAAATTGGTTCTTATCAAAATGATTATGGTTTGTTATAGCGCATATTTTAACATCTGTATTTTTAATTTTATTACAGAATGATAAAGGGTCAATATCTCTTTTTTCTGAATCTCCAGATTTTACTCTTTTTGTGTGAATATGAATATCAATTTTCATATATCTCCCATTGACACTCATGTGTATAATTTAATATGGTGGAGTTACATATGCTGAACGACTTAATTTAATTGTTTCTGACAATTTTGAAATTATTTGTTCCATTGTTTTTTGGGGATTTACACATACTGGGCATGTTATAATTGCTTTTTTTAATAAACTGTCTGCTTTAAAAAGATAAATACTATCATTGTCATTATTTCTTTTCATTTCTAAGTAAATCCTTGCCATAGATAATGCCATACCATAATATGAACAGGATGTTTCATAATTCCACTTATCTATACTATAATTCATATTTTTATTTGAAAGAGTAATCGCTTTTAAAAATTGGGAATATGCATTTTGTTCATCATTCGCTGGGCCAAATAATGGATGTAGATTACCCCAATAATACATAAGAATTCCATAATATAAATAAGACTCTTTGTCAAAATTATTTAATTCAATCGATTTTTTAATACAATATAGAGCTTTGGAAAATGAATTAAATTCCAAGGGGCAACAATTTTCTAAAATTTTGGAAATATCAGTGGTTTTAAATTCTATGGCTAAATATGATTTACATTTATTTTTCCAACAAATCGCTTCGTTTGGATTGAGTTCTAATATTTTTGTATATAATTCAATTGCTTCTTTAAAATTATTTTTATCATAGTTTTTATTCGCTATTAATATTAATTCTTCAATAGAGTTAGTTTTGTTCTTTTTAATTAACGGGAATAAAGATAATAAACCTACTACAAGACCTAAAAAACTGAGTGTTAACCCGATTTTTGTGGGTAGTTTCCATTTTTTAAATCTTTTTATAAAATTCATAAAATTATCCAACTCCTCGCGCCCTGCCTTTAAAACAGCTTAAGAATGTTGTACAACGGTTCCGCCTTAAAAGACGTTTCTCCGACTGAAAGGAGGAGAAATGTGGCGTAAGCCCGAGGAGCTTCGCGACGAGCTTTTGAAGGCGTGTTGGTTGCTGTTGTTAACAAACCGTCTTAAACCGCGCCTTTATAAAATCATGGGTAATGTTTGGTAATATCGATTTTAAAAAGATAAAACGGGTAAGGCAAAAAAGGGAAGAAATTCTTTAAATCTTAAAATAATATAAGAAGGGGAACGGAATTTCAATTCCCCTTCTTATAAATATAAATAATTTTATGCTACATTCTTTTTACGGATACTTTTAAAACCGAGTAATGAAATTATACCTGATAAAAGAAGGCCAATCATTGAAGGTTCAGGAACATTATTTGTAGTACCAGCAGTAACAACGCGAATCCAATCACCTGGTTCAGAAACATGCATACTTACACGAATTGAATTTCCTGAAATAATATAACTATCTGCAGATTCCATTCCACGTGCATTAAATGATGCAGGATAATCTGTTCCGGATGCCCCAAGTATATCATTACTTGCTGCCTCTAATGTGCCATAACCATCAGACATAACCCCAAGAATCACACCGTCAAATACCCAATCGACGTTATTGTCAGATGTAGTTGAAGATCCAGGAGTATTCAGAAAAATCATATGGCTACTAACCAAAGTTCCTGCAGTTAATAAACCATCATCTACTTCAATGTCTCTTGTTAGAATCACATTTTGTGCTTCATTAAAAGCTTGTTGGTGAGTATTTTCAGCTCCAGGAGCATCGTCCCAAGCATATTCCGGAGCAATTATAATATCTTGACCAGAAATCAATGCAGCATTACTTTGTGAAGTGAAAGCAATTACAAAAAAGGAAAGAAAAATGGTGAGATACAGATTCTTCATAATGACAGGGTCCTTTCTTTTAATGATGAATGAAATGAGTAATTATTTAATAAATAAGATAATCAAGTCAGTATTTATAGCAAATATTATTCCTTTGAGCTAAATGGCTAAAACACTTAAAATTTAATGATTTATATTTTGAAGTCACTACAAAGTGTAAAAAAATCTGACAATAATTAATATTTTTTACAATTCATATTGGCGCGGCTTTTTGATTTTAATTATTTAGGTTTGTTAACAATTGCAACCAATGTATGTTTCCCGCGGTTAATAGTAATTTAAATTCAGAGTCTTTACGGTTTCAAGGGTAATCACTATTCATTATAGGGAGGT
>JAFGSC010000055.1 GCA_016934875.1 Candidatus Atribacteria bacterium | reverse complement strand
TTTTCTTCCTGGTTACTTGGTAATAAAAGATTAGACTTCCATAGAATTAAAATTGACACTGACATTAAAAAATTAGCGGTTATATCTAAATCAATTTGTTCTGGTTGCAATAATATGATATAAGTTAAAAATTGTTCAACAATCTTGAACAAAGATACCCCTTCCAAATCTTTTTCTTCATTCTTTACTTCTAAACAAAGTTGTTGAACATAATCAGTCAACTCTACAATTTTATCTTTTTCTAATTTACCATGATTATTAATCATTCATAATCTATCTTCATTGCCTGTCTAACCTCTTCTAAGGTTTTTTCAGCAACTTTCCGTGCCCGTTTACTCCCTTCCATTAGAATATCCCAAACGATATGAGTATTCTCCTCATAGTATTTTCTCTTTTCACGAAAGGAATGAAATGAATCGATTAAGATCTCAGCAAGTCTTTTCTTACAGGCAACACAACCAAGCTTAGCTTTTTTGCAGTCACTTTCTATGCTAGATACTTCCTTTTGATTAAAAATTTCATGATATTTAAATACAGTACAAACCTCTGGATGCCCCGGATCTGATAGTCTTATTTTCTCTGGGTCAGTGATCATTGAAAGTACCTTATTCCTAATATCTTCCGGTTTATCTGACAAGTTGATATCATTCTTAAGGCTTTTGCTCATCTTTTTTCCATCTATCCCTGGAATTTTAGGTGTCTTTGATAAGATAAGATCTGGAATAGGGAAAACATTTTCATAAAAATAATTAAAACGTCTGCCAATCTCTCTAGCCAATTCTATATGCGGTGATTGGTCCTCTCCAACCGGAACTGCATTTGATTTATAAATTAATATATCAGATGCCATTAGAACGGGATATCCAAGAAGTCCATATCCCATATTTTCCTTTAGGTCAAGATCCCTTACCTGTTCTTTTAGAACAGGATTCCTCTCTAACCAAGCTACCGGTGTTATCATTGATAATAGCAAATGTAGCTCCGCATGTTCTGGTACTTTCGACTGAATCAATAAATTGCATTTATCTGGATCAATTCCGGCACTTAACCAATCAATAACCATTTCTTTAATATTATCTTTTACCATGGTTGTTTCACTGTATCCAGTTGTAAGAGCATGCCAGTCTACTACACCGTAATAGCAAGTATACTCATTTTGTAATTTTACCCAATTGGTTAATGCACCAAAATAATTTCCAATATGAAGCCTTCCAGTAGGCCTCATACCACTGAAGATCACGCCTTTCATCAACATTGTGCCCCTTTCGTCATGATTATTTACGATAACAACAGTATAAAATGATTAATTATTTTCTTCAAATCAATAATCGAAATATATAATAGATAATCGGAAATATCATCTTGCTAACCAGGCCTGTCCATACAAGAACTATCAGCAACAATATTCCGTAAGTATGGCCAAATTCCAGATATTTATGAGCCCATCTTGCCGGAAGTAGACCTGCAAGAATGTGATGTCCGTCTAAAGGCGGAATGGGTATTAAATTGAAAATTGCTAGACCTAAATTAACAATAATTCCTGATTGTAAAAAAATGAACCATCCCCGAATAAAGGTCAATAAGATGTTTGGCAACAAATCAATATTAGAAATTATCACACTTTTAAGTAATAAATCACTTAACTTTATCAGCATGGCAAATACGAAAGCTGTAATGATATTAGAAAAAGGTCCCGCCAATGAGATGATTATCATATCTTTTTTGGGGTTTGCTAAATTTCTATCATTGATAGGCACAGGTTTTGCCCAACCGATACGAAAAAAAATAAGCATTAATGTTCCTATTGGATCAAGATGTGCTATTGGATTTAAAGTTAGTCTACCGGCTAATTTTGCAGTATTGTCACCATAATAATAAGCTGTATAACCATGTGAAAATTCGTGAACAGTGATTGCAATAAGAACCGCAGGAAGACTCCATAATATCTCAAAAATATGATCAAGCATGACTTATACAATTCCTTTTTTAATCATTTTTTCTATAAAAGCTATTTCCTCATCTTTTTTTTCAAAAATTCCATTTAACTGCAGGTAAAAAACAAACTTTAATATTTTAGCATAGATTGGGCCAGGTTTCATTCCTATTTTTTTTAAATCATTTCCGGTAATCAATATTTTTTCTTTACTATAATGTATTAAATATTTCTTAATTCGATGAACAATGAATGTATTTTCTTGATTTTCAAGCAAGATGATTAAGATTAATTCATTCGATATGTTTTTTAAAAAATAATAAATGTTGCTTGGTTCAAGTATTTTTTGACCTAATACCTTAGTAATACTTTCTTTTTTTTCAATAATTTCGAACAACTTTTTAACGATCTTTTCTCTAAGCTCAATCTTTTTCTCAATCAGCTTGATATTTAGCGTTGATAACTGTAAAAGGTAATATAAATATAAAACGCTTTTTTGAATATACTTACCCGGAAATTGCTTATACCAATATTTTAGGATGACCTCAATTTGTTCGAATTTTTCTATCAAATTGGGTGTTAAGGTTAAATTTGGATTAATTCCAGAAAGTATACTTAGCTGATCCATTCTTTTTAATGCTTTGATTGGCTCTTTTTCCATTAATATATATAAAAGCTCATCGGTAAGCCTTCTTTTCCTAATCTTGGACATCAATCCTTCGTTTACTGCTTTTTTAAGGAATCTTTCAGTTGTCTTTTCCATAGTAAAATTATATCTCTGTTCAAATCGAATCGCTCTAATAATTCGAGCTGGGTCTTCTGCAAAACTCAAGCTATACAGTATCCTTATTTTTTTTAATTCTAAATCTCTTTTACCGCCATAAAAATCAAGCATTCTTCCAAATCTATTCTTATTTAATTGAATCGCCATTGAATTTATGGTAAAATCTCTTCGGTACAAATCTTTTTTTATTGAGGCAAATTCAACTTCAGGCAAAGCAGCAGGACATTCATAAAATTCTCTTCTAGCTGAAGCAAAGTCAATTTTTAATCCATTGGGTAATATGACAACCGCTGTTTTGAACTTCAAATGAACCTTAATTTTCCCCTTAACTCTCCGACAAAAAAGGTGAGCGAATTGAATAGCGTCTTCTTCAATCACAACATCAAGATCAAAATTTGGAATATCAAGAAACAAATCCCTAACAATCCCCCCTACCATAAAAACTGAATAACCTAGCTCATCACCAATCTTACCTATAGATTGTAAAATCTCCAAAAAGTCACGGGAAAAATACTTCTTGATGAGCTCTTTTATTTTTTCTTTACCAGCATCAAACCTTCCGGTTCTACTTTCAAATAATGAATAAGAATTTTTACTAATACCCTCTTCACCATATAAGCTTCTTAATAAGTCTGTCCTAGTCACAATTCCTTCAAGTTTACCCTTCTCATCAAGAACCAAAACCCTTCCAACATCATATTTAATCATAAGTTCTTGAATTTCAAATATTGGTGTTTCGGGATTAACGCTAATAATGTTATCCGACATATAAATATCGACTGTTTCTTTTTCATAGTGATGATGTATGGCTTTATCAATTTCCTGTCTGGTAATAATACCCATTAAAGCACCTTTATCCATCACTGGAAAACCATTATGTCCATAACGCAACATAATTTTTGATGCTTCTTCAATGGTTGTATGGATATCTAGAGTTTTTACCGGGCAACTCATAATATCTTTTGCTAGAACTTCTGGCTCAATATGAATAATAATTATTTCTTTCAGTTTATTCTCAATATCATCGAGTGATATGTCCCTTACGACTGCAGAGGCAGCCTGAGAATGGCCTCCTCCTCCTATTTCTTGAAGTATCTTACCAACATTGACCGAGTTTCTTCTACTTCTACTCACAATATAAATCCTGTTTTTCATTTGAACTAAAACGAATATAATATCACTGTTAATAATTTCAATTAATTTGTGGGTTATGAGTGCTAAACCTTCAATATACTTTTCAACCATACTTTTTGCAAAAATAATATTCACACCCTTGCAAGAGTATTCTTGAGAAGATAAAATAAGTTTATTTAGCAATTTTTTTTGTTGAATATTCAAGCCTATATTCGTAAATTTATTTACTGCCCTTAGATTAACCCCTATTGAAAATAAAAAACTCAATACATCAATATCGTCTTTTGTAGTGGTTGAAAAAGTAAGCGATCCTGTATCTTCGTATATCCCTAAGGCAAATAGCGTAGATTCAAGATAAGTAATAGAAATATTCTTTTGAATCATCCTTTTCAATAAAATGGTAGTAGTGGATCCTACTTTTTCTATAATACTTTGATCGGTTTTAATGTCATTATCTGTATTTGGGTGATGATCAAAAATATGTATTTTTAAATCTTTTTGATCCAGTATAGAATCAAATGGACCTATTCTATCTCGTTGTCTTGTGTCAACGATAATCATTTCCGTAACTTTTAACAGATCAATTTGTTTCAAAGATAAAATGTTAAATGCATTGCCATATAACAGCAAAAACTTTCTTACATTCTCTTCAATAGCACCTGGGAAAACAGCAACAGCGTCTGGGTATAACTTATTAGCTGCAACCATTGAAGCAAGACAGTCAAAATCTGCACTAGTATGACCAATAATGATTTTCATTTCACAAATTCCATTAACTCGATTTTTTTCTTCTTACAAGTAATAGATAAATCTTCATAAAAAAATAAAAAGATCTTTCGCCCCTTAGAAATAAGATTCAAATCTAGATATCCTTATCTCCTAGCAGAATAAGCTAATCCAAACTAACTCAAGTTTGGTTTTCTAACTCCATATCGGTCTATCAATGCTACAATTAGAGGTTTGTAGGCGGGTTTTTTGTTCCTTATATCGAATGCACTCTTAACCTTATCATGTACCTTTTCAAATTTATCATGGTCGTTATAATGTAGCGTAGCTAAGATTTCTCCCTTTTTTACTGAATCACCTTTCTTCTTTTTTAATATAATCCCTACAGATAAATCAATTGTGCTATTTTTTTGTTCTCTCCCTGCTCCAAGAAGCATTGAAGCTTCTCCAATTGAACGTGCATCAATTTTATGAATATATCCCTTAAAATCAGAATAAATGTCATCTTTATATTTTGACTTGGGTAAAAGTTCGGGGTTCTCAATTTGTCTTTGATCGCCTCCTTGTCTTTTGACCATTTCTTTCAGCTTATCAAAGGCTTGTCCATTTTCAATGACTTCTTTCAGAATTTCTATTCCATCTTTCTGCTGCTTGACAATCCCTCCAGCAATCAACATTATAGAGCCAATAAAAAGACATATTTCCATTAAATCTTCAGGCCCTTGGTTGTTGAGCAAGGAAATGGCTTCCTGTAATTCTAAAGAATTACCAACCGCAAAACCCAGAGGTTGATCCATCGACGAAACAACAATATAGGTTTGCTTATGGTTATTCTCTCCGATATGAACCATTTCTTTGCCTAATTGAATAGCATCCATATATTTTCGCAAGAATGCGCCGCTGCCAAAGGTAACGTTTAATACAAGAGCATCAGCGCCCCCGGCAATTTTTTTGCTCATGATACTACTTGCAATCAAAGGAATACTGTCAATTGTACCGGTGACATCCCTCAGAGCATAGAGCTTTTTATCTGCGGGTGCCAAGTCAAAATTGGTCGAAATGATGGAACAATGGATTTCCTTGACAATTTCAATAAAGCGATCAATGGTTAAATCTGTTTTAAAGCCAGAGATTGACTCCAATTTATCAATTGTTCCACCAGTGTGCCCCAGGCCTCGACCTGAGATCTTAGGAACAGACAAACCTGCAGCTGCGACCATTGGCAATAATGCTATTGTTGTTTTATCTCCAACACCTCCAGTGCTGTGTTTGTCTACTTTTTTCCCAGGTATTGCGCTTAAATTTACTATTTTGCCAGATCTGGCCATAATCTCAGTTAAATTGGCTAATTCATTATTGTTCATTCCGTTGAACCAAACAGCCATAAGCAAAGCTGAAATCTGGTAATCAGGTATAGTGTCCTTCAAATAACCTTGAATGACAAATTCAATCTCTTTAATTGTCAATTCCATTTTATTCTTTTTTTTGTTGATAATTTCAATCACATTCATCATGCTAAAATGATCAAGCGATCTACCCCTAATTTTTTTTAAAGAATTATAAAAATAAAGGAACAAAAACTAATGCAACAATAGACATTACTTTGATCAAAATGTTCATAGAAGGCCCTGCTGTATCTTTTAAGGGATCCCCAACTGTATCTCCAATCACGCCTGCCTGATGGGCAGGTGAGTTTTTACCGCCATAATTACCTTTCTCAATGTATTTTTTGGCATTATCCCACGCACCCCCCGCATTTGCCATCATAATAGCAAGTAAGAAACCTACAACAGTAGATCCTAATAATAATCCACCTAAGGCTTCAAGGCCAAGAATTATCCCTACAATAATTGGGGCTACAATCGCTAACAAGCCAGGCAACACCATTTCCTTTAAAGCACCTTTCGTGCTAATGTCAACACATTTGTCTGGTTCAGGTTTAGCGTTCCCTTCTTTCAGTCCGGGAATTTCTTTAAATTGCCTTCTTACTTCCGAAATCATTAAAGAAGCAGTTTTTCCAACAGCTTCAATGACCATTGAAGAAAATAAGAAAGGTAAAATCCCGCCAATAAAGATGCCAATAATAACCATTGGATTAGTAATACTTATGACACTTAAGCCAACAGATTGTGTGTAGGCACTAAATAACGCTAAAGCAGTCAACGCTGCCGATCCAATTGCGAATCCCTTTCCAATTGCAGCTGTTGTGTTACCTGCGGCATCTAAAGAATCCGTAATTTCACGAACTTCAGGTTTTAATCCAGCCATTTCAGCAATACCTCCTGAATTGTCTGCAATAGGGCCGTACGAATCAACAGAAACAGTCATTCCTACAATTGAAAGCATTCCAGCTGCAGCTACTGATATACCATATAAGCCTGCAAAATGATAGGATATATAAATTGCTATAGAAATAATAATTACGGGAATTACAGTGCTTTTTAAACCCAAGGCGAATCCCCTGATTATGGTTGTTGCTGCACCTGTTAGCGAAGCCTCTGATACCTCTTTTGTTGGTCTATAATCATAGGAAGTATAATACTCTGTAATTAAACCAATGAAGACACCGGCGATTAATCCGGATACTGTGGCATAAAAAATATTTAAATCACCGAAAAATGTATAGGATAATAATAATGAAGCAATCACGACTAGAAACCCGCTCACATAAGTTCCCATATTTAGTGTTTTATGAATATTCGCTTCCTTTTTAGGATTAACAAAGAAAGTGGCAATAATGACCGATATAGCACCACAGGCAGCAAGAACTAAAGGATAAGCAATATAATTTATTGATCCATATAATAAACTTCCTAAAATCATTGTTGAAATCAGTGAACCAACATAAGATTCAAACAAGTCTGCTCCCATACCTGCAACGTCACCTACATTATCACCTACATTATCTGCAATAACCGCTGGATTTCTTGGATCGTCTTCAGGTATTCCCGCTTCAACTTTACCGACTAAATCTGCTCCCACGTCTGCAGCCTTGGTAAAAATACCTCCCCCTACCCTCGCAAACAAAGCAATTGAACTCGCTCCTAAGGCAAATCCATTGATTAAATTCGGATCTTCAAACAATAGATATAGAATCCCTAGACCCAATAAGGCAAAACCAGTGACAGACATACCCATAACTGCACCACCAGAAAAAGCAATTTTTAATGCTTTTCCTAGTCCCGATTCCTGAGCAGCAAAAGCAGTTCGATTATTTGCTTTTGTTGCAATCTTCATACCAATATATCCTGATATTGCTGAACAAAAAGCCCCTAAAATAAATGCAATACCAGTAATGCTTCCTCTAACCATGAAGATGAATAAGCCAACGACAATAACAAAAATAACTAAAAAAGAATATTCTCTTTTGATAAAAGCCATTGCTCCTTTCTCAATTGAATGAGAAAGATCTTTCATTAGTTCATTCCCCTCATCCTCAGCTATAACCCGAGAGGCTAAAATAAAGGCATAAAAAAGTGATACTATTCCACTTAAAACGACTAGCCATTTTAGAACTTCCATCTCCCTCGACTCCTTTTTATTTTAATGATATTTACTATTGAATGGTTTATAGTGTGATTCAAACTATCTAAATTGAAAAAAATTATCTTTAATTGTATATTTATTTTATTTTACCACGATCAAATGATAAAGTGGCTCCCCATAGTTTAATTATACAAGGAAGCCACTGTTTTATTCATATGATAAACAGGACAATCTTACGTATTTCTTAAGTTAGAAAATACATCTACTTTTTTAGAACCGCTTGCGCTGCTGCTAACCTGGCAATAGGTACTCTGAAAGGAGAGCAACTAACATAATTTAATCCTGTATTATGGCAAAACTCAATCGAATTGGGTTCCCCTCCGTGTTCACCACAGATACCCACCTCAAGGTTAGGATTTGTTTTTCTACCTAATTCTACACCCATTTTGACTAACTTACCAACACCTTCAGCGTCAAGAACTTCAAAAGGATTTTCTTGTAATATTTTCTGGTCAACATACTTTAACAAAAATTTACCTTCAGCATCATCTCGACTAATTCCAAAAGTTGTTTGGGTCAAATCGTTTGTTCCAAAAGAGAAAAATTGCGCATATTCAGCAATCTCATCGGCAGTCAAAGCTGCTCTAGGCAATTCAATCATTGTACCAATTTTGTACTCTAACTTTACTTTACTTTCAGAAATAATCTTGTCAGCCAGCTTTTTTGTTCTTTCATAGATTGGTTTTAACTCATTGATGTGTCCTACCAAGGGTATCATAATTTCCGGCTTAACATTAATCCCCTGACTTTTTAAATCAACACTCGCTTCAATAATTGCTTTCACTTGCATATCATAAATTTCGGGATATAACAGACCTAAACGACAGCCTCTTAATCCAAGCATGGGATTCATTTCCTGCAAAGCCCTAATTCGATCCAGAATTTTTTCTTGATTTTCAAGCTCTTCTTTGTTTATTGGTTTGGATAATCTTAAGGTTGTAACATTGATCAGGGTTTCTTCAAAATTCGGCAAAAACTCATGCAAGGGTGGATCCAGTAAACGAATAATGACTGGCAATCCCTCCATTGCTTTCAATATACCGACAAAATCACTTTTTTGCATTGGAAGTAATTTTTCTAATTCTTTTTCTCTTGATTCTTTGGTATCGGATAAAATCATAGCCTGAACAATGGGTAGCCTTTCTTGAGCCATAAACATGTGCTCCGTTCTACACAAGCCAATCCCTTCAGCTCCTAAGTCTCTCGCCTTTTGAGCATCTTCCGGTGTGTCAGCATTGGCATATACACCCAATTTCCTGATTTCATCTGCCCAGGAAAGCAGTAATTTAAATTCTTCACTCATTTTTGGTTCTATCATTGGAACTTTATCTTTAAATACATTGCCTGCTCCCCCGTCAATGGTGATATAATCTCCCTTTTTGATGGTCAAATCGTTTACTGTGAATATTTCTTTCTTTGAATTAATCTTAATATCGCTACATCCTGCTACGCATGGTTTTCCCATTCCTCGAGCAACTACCGCAGCGTGGCTAGTCATACCTCCACGGCTAGTTAGAGTACCCTTTGATGCTACCATTCCATGAATATCATCAGGCGTTGTTTCAGTTCTGACCAAAATAACTTCCTCACCACTATTTCCCATTTCTTCTGCCTCATCTGCAGTAAAAACAACTTTCCCATATGCTGCCCCCGGTGAAGCAGGAAGACCTTTAGCAATAGGAAGAATCTCTGCTTTTGGATCAATTCTTCGATGAAGTAACTGATTCAGTTGCATGGGCTCGATTCGCTGAACAGCAGTTTCCTTGTTAATAATCCCCTCTTTAACCATATCCACTGCTATTTTCAAGGCCGCTTGAGTTGTACGCTTACCTGACCTGGTTTGTAAAATATATAATTTACCTTTTTCGATGGTAAATTCATAATCCTGAACATCTTTGTAATTTTCTTCAAGAATATGAACAATTTCAATGAGTTCTTGATATACAGAGGGCATATCTTCTTTTAATTCATCCAAATGTTTTGGTGTTCTTATACCAGCGACAACATCTTCTCCTTGGGCATTTAAAAGGTATTCACCATAATTTTCTTTTTCCCCGGTAGAAGGATTCCTGGTAAAGCCTACACCCGTTCCGGAATCATACCCCATATTACCAAAAACCATTTCCTGTACATTGACTGCTGTTCCTAAATCATCAGGAATTTTATTAATTTTACGATAAGTCACTGCACGCTTATTATCCCAAGAACTAAATACTGCTTCTATTGCCATGTTCAATTGCTCTTGAGGATCGTCAGGAAATTGTTTTCC
>JAFGSC010000054.1 GCA_016934875.1 Candidatus Atribacteria bacterium | reverse complement strand
GTTCACAATTTAATAAATATAATTTAACTTCATAATAAACAACGAATTTATTGAAATGGTGCATTATGGAACCTACTCTGCGAAGCGGAGTTCAGGAATCTCCTCTGCTAGAGCCAGGAGATTCCTGCATTCGCAGGAATGACATTTGTAAAAAATGTTCAATTTATAACCGTTTTAAGTATAGAATAGAAGCTTTTGGTGGTAATTCAAAGAATATTCAGATAAAACGGGCTTTTCAAACATTAGTAAGACTATTGAGAATAAAATCTGGCTTTGATGTAGAGCAATTTGCCAACAAGCTTGGCGTTGATACTGATTATATAATTGAATTAGAACATAACATTTCCTGCCGTCCAACACCGCTGTTATTAAATAAATTGAGTCTGATTTTTAAAATACCACAGCAAAAATTAAATCTCTTAGCAGGGGCAATGAAAGATATTCCACAAGATTTGCAAATCCAGGCGTCCCAATTCGCTGCTCAATTGGATTCCTTTGCTAAATTAACAGATAACGAAAAGAAGCTGGTGGATGAGTTTGTAGAATTTTTGCGTCAGGGATCTAAATAAAGATGGAAATTCCAGATAATAATTTCCAAATTTCAATATCAGTGGGATTGATCCAGATTGGGTCATTGGAATTTGAGTTTTGAAATTTATCACACCAAATGGCGGACAGTTTTGGAATCACCTGCCGAATGCCTGGAATGCTGTCTTTGGCGGCTGGCTGCCCGAAAGCGGCTATCAGCCCGATGATGGTCCCTGCTATGAGTTCTACCACAACAATCCCGAAGAGCACACCGAACATAAGCATATTATTGATATTTGCGTGCCTGTTAAGCCGTTGTAATTATTGACTGATTCCATCTGCCGTGGGTGGATGGAATCAGTTTATTTTAAAGGCTCATGTCTTTGGGATTAATCTATTTTTCACCTGTTTGAACAGGACGGCTAGGTTCATGATAAGATTTTGATTCAGTGCGATAAAATGAAGGAGAACTTTTTTATGGCAAAGGAGGTGGTGGGGGTGGAAGTGTAGAGGGATTTTTATGGATACTTTTTATTGAGAAAATTCATCCTCTTAATTTTCTTTATATTAGAGCTTCTCTTCGTTTAATATAGTGGTTCATAGCCCAAATCTCGGATTAATTGACGTATATACTCTGCATTCCCATGCTTGTTGCCATTTATTCTTAAATAGCTATTATAATCATCAACCGCTGCTTTCTTATTGTTTAAAAATAGACGGTAAATATTACCCCTATTAACATAAGCCACAGCATGTTGAGGATCTAGCCATATAGCTTTAGTAAAGTCTCTTAATGCTGCTTCATAGTTACCCAAATCTGCATAGATATTACCACGATTAACATAGTCGCCAGCAAACTGAGAATTTAGGGATATGGCTATAGTATAGTCTTTTAATGCTGCTTGCAGATTACCCTGCTCAGAATAAACATAACCCCGCTTGCCATAGATATCAGGATCGTCAGGAATTATTTCAAGAGCTTTGCTATAATCTTTGAGTGCTGCTTCATAATTCTTTAGACAAAGATAAGCAGTACCTCGATCACTATAAGTTATCCAATAAAATAAACCATGAAAGGCATCTTCTTTATCTTCAGGCTTTAATTCAATGGCTTTTGTGTAGTCTATAATGGATGCTTCATATTTACCGTTACATTTATAACTATCGCCCCGAAATTTATAAGCATCAGCATCTTCAGGATTTAATTCTATAGCTTTATTAAAATCATTAATGGCTGCTTCATAGTTACCTAAACAATTATAATCATTACCTCGTTTAAGATAAGCCATAGCATAGTTAGGTATTAATTCAATAACTTTAGAATAATCTTGAATAGCTGCTTCATATTTTCTTAGTAAACTAAATAGGAGACCTCGTTGATAATAAGCACCAGTCATTTGAGGATCCAGTTCTAAAGCTTTGGAATAATACTCAATTTGCGTATTCCAATCATTCTCATAGCGTGCTTTTTCGGCCCATTCAGACGCCGATAGCTCATTAATCATTTTTTTTACTTCTTGCTTTGATGCGGTATTACCCGAAGCCTGTAAATTCGCAATCTTGGCTTCAAGTTGTTTGATCCTTTCTCTCTCAATCTCAAGTTGTCTTCTCAAACCAGAATCTTTCCGAATTTCTTTTATTCTCTCATCCAACAGTTTTATATCGATGGTAGCTTCAATATATACTTTAAAGGCAAACATATTGTTAATGAGCTCACGTGCTTCATTTAAAATCTGAACTTTCAGCAGTCCTGCTGAGAACGTAATGATTTCATCCTTTACAAGTTGGTAATTTAACACTGTGGTATGAGACTCAAGATAAGTTCCTGCTTGCTCTATCGCTTTTCGTTTTGCATCAACGATGGCAAGCGTTTTCGCATCGTCCTCGGTTATTCCAGAACCCAAAAAAGCAATTCCTTCTGTTTTGATCGTTAATATGTCATGATTCAATAAAGCTGAGGTTCTTTGTTGAGAATATATACTCGTTAAAATGCAATGACACAAAACGATAATGCCAATCAGTTTTTTTTGCGTTTTCATAATTGCCCCATCTATTTTTTTGCCGAAGACTACATTCAGCTTCAATACATATGGCAAGAGAACTGTCCCTTTAACGATAAAGGATTTCAACTATCAATATTGTATCTTTAATAATTTCGTAAGTATTTATTTTGATCCCATTTAATCTTCATGAGAATTGTTATCAATAGAACCGAATAGCCTCATTCTGATGTCACGTGCTAACCTATCAATATATAGAAAGTATCTTGGAGCATCATTTTGTGCCATTATTGCTTGAACTAAACCTTGACCAATTAGAAAGTTAGCTATTTCAGGCTCACCCTTTTCAACTAATTTGAATTCTGTATTTTCGAATTTTAAGCCAGCAACAGGCATTGTGCTTTTTCCAAAAGTCTTTGTCTTATCTGCGTGACTATATGCATTTCGAAATCTTTCTCTAAATTGATGTAATTGTTCTTTCTGCTCTTTTGTAATTAAACCAACAGAACAAGCACAATTGATAGTTTTATTAAGCTTAGCATTCCCATAAAGTCCTATTCCTTCTTCATATTTTTTCATGAAGGAAGTAATTATTCTACCTTTTATATCTTCTTCTTTTTCTTTTTTATCTTTTCCATTTAAAATAATTAAAGCATTTTTTAACAGGCTTTCTAAAAAATGATTAGTAAGAGTAATTGCTGCTTGACACAAACCAAACATGATACTTAAACATATCTCATCACGCAAAGGATCAAGCTCAGGCCAATAATAATCATTTTTGTAAGCATCTCTGATAAGAAGATAATTTCGATAAATAAATTCAAATCTAGATTGAATTATTTTATTTACTTCTTCTGTTAATTTCTTTTTTTCTTCTTCATTCATTTTTATATTTATTTTTTAATTCTATAGCCAACTTGTTCAAAACATTTTAAAAAGAGGTTCAATATAAAGAACCAGTTTTATTATTAGGAACTCCTTTCAGATTCCTGAAATTTAGATAAAATTCAGCGCTGAGTGTAGAGTTGATCACTGTTGATTGCTAATAATGTAGCAAAATTTTGATGATTGTCAATATAAAAGTTGTTAAGATTTTGTTTGATATGTTATAGAAGATTGAGTACATGGAAACAAAGGAAATTTTACAGCAAAATCACTGGTCATCACATAACGGATAGAACGGCGGTCAAGCCAACTTAAATTAAACGCCAAATCTCAAATCATAAAAAAATAATTGCCAATTTCCAAAACTTTAACTTCCATACGAACAAAGTCGGAACATAAAGGCGCTAAATAAAATTAATTTGAAGCCTCTTTCCTAAAATCAGAGCCGCACGCTCTAATGTCTGGAGCGTAACAGATTCATTCTGGAGATCAAGTAATCTATCAATGGAAGGGCGGCTGGTTTTCATTTTTTTGCTATGGCTGTTTTTGAAAGATTGTGTTTTTTCATTAATTCAGCGTAACTCTCATTGAGTGATTAGAAGTCACGAAAGTAACAAGAATATTTCATCTACCCAAAAATATTGAATATTGGACTCAGAGGAATTGAAATTTTTTTATCCTCTAAAAAACAAAATCTCAATTTATTCTACACTCAATCCCCCCACCCCCAACTCACCCCAACCGAAGGCAACAGCCGAAACCAATATTCTTTCTCTTTCACCAGATACGGCTGACCGCTGGGATGCGTTGCCCAGGAGTAGTTCAGATTCATCACATTGCCGCGATCGTAAATATTGATGAGCGCCAGAAACGCTGAAATTCGTCCCCTGGAAATATGGAAATGGCGGTTGATCCGCAAATCCAGGCGGTGATAGGCGGGATAGCTGCTGCCGTTTAAGCGATTCTGCCTCTGGCATTAAAAATTTCGAAATGCAAAATAGAG
>JAFGSC010000053.1 GCA_016934875.1 Candidatus Atribacteria bacterium | reverse complement strand
TTTTTTATTTTGTTTGAAAGCAGCAATTAAATCGAATAAATCTCCGTCCAAGATCTCCTCTAAATTATGAAAGTTGATATTTAACCGGTGATCCGTAACTCTATTTTGAGGAAAATTATAGGTCCTGATTCTTTCACTGCGATCTCCGCTCCCCACTTGTTTTTTCCTCTGGGAATCGATTTCCTTTGACTGTTCATTTTGCAAACGATCAAGCAAACGAGCTCTCAAGATCTTAATCGCTTTTGCTTTATTTTTATGCTGAGACTTCTCGTCCTGACAACTGACGACGATTCCAGTTGGAATATGGGTAACCCTGACTGCTGAATCCGTAGTATTCACGCTTTGACCTCCTGGTCCGGTTGAACGGAAACGATCAATCTTCAGATCATTGGGACTGATTTCCATTTCAATCTCCTCAGCTTCAGGAAGTATGGCAACCGTAGATGTCGAAGTATGGATTCTGCCTCCCGATTCGGTTACCGGAATTCTTTGAACACGATGAACACCACTCTCTTGTTTTAAAGAGCCAAAGACGTTTTTACCCGAAATACCAAAAATAATTTCCTTAAATCCACCAATTTCTGTGGGATTAGAGTTCATAATCTCAATCTTCCAACGATTTCTCTCTGCAAAACGTGAATACATTCGAAATAGATCGCTGACAAAAAGAGCCGCCTCATCACCGCCGGCTCCTGCTCTTATTTCTACAATAATATCTTTTTTATTCCTTGGATCTTCAGGATATAATACCTCATTAAGTTCCTGTTCCAATGTTTCTTTTTTGCTCTCCAGCAAAGCAATCTCTTCGTCAACTAAATCTCTTAATTCAGGATCATTCTCCACTTTTTTAAATTGTTGATTTTCCTGAATTTCACTGACTACTTTTTTGTATTCATTATAAATTTGTACAGTCTTAGAAATCTCGCTATGTCTTTTTGCTAATTTCTGAAATGTATTTTGGTCTGCAATAATTTCCTGCTGGGACAGGCTCTGATTTAATTCCTGATACTCTTTTTCTATTTCTGCTAATTTTTTAAACATTATCTTACTACTTTCTCGAACAATTTGAGGTCAGAATGATTTCCAATCTTGTTTATTTTCGAAGTATTCTTTATAGAAATGCTTTGACTATGATCGGATAGCTGCTATCTTTTGCTCTATTCATTTTCATTTTTCCAGGGATGTCCACAGGTTAACTCGCCTTCAGGACAAGGTCCCACCAAACAGGGAGGTCCTGCATTCTTAAAAATATTCGGCGCTATCTTCTTCACTAAATGCAACATTTCTATTGCCATTTCTCTGATTTCCCACTGAGCCCTGGTACAGCATCTTAACCTGAAAAAATGAATTAATTCTCTGGCATTCGCAGTAAAGAAAATACTGGTCGTGACAGCTTGTGGTAAAATATACCTTGCGTCTTCCGCAGGTATCTCCTGACGCAACATTTCCTGGTATAAATTGAAAGATTGATCCGATAATTCTTTAAACTTTGATAACAAAAGGGAATTTTCCTGTATCGTTTTTGGAACGACATACAATTTCTCTTTACGTACCTTAACATACCTCTGACTTCTCTGGGAAAAAGATGCAATTCGATGCCTAACCAATTGATGTGAAGTAATCCTGGAAATTTCTTCAATGGCAAAAGTAAAACAAACATGCTCTAAAACGGAATAATGTCCTAACCGCATGATTTTATCGATCAATTCTTTTTGCTTCTCTTGATCCAAATCATCTGAAATCTCCTGAATTGACTTTGAAGAATAACAAAGTCTGGCTGCTTCTGCTACTGTTTTTTCGGGATCAGGAGTATACTGAATCAGCTGAACTTTCATAACGCCCTACCTTTTGTTAAAATATTCATCATTCTTTTCTTTCCTATGAGTCACTTGGTGACAGTGACGACATCTTGCTTCATAACTTTCATTTGCTCCGATCAGGATCGTAGGGTCGTCATAATCGGCTGGCTTTCCATTGACGAGCCTTTGTGTTCGCGATGCTGTTCTTCCACATACCATACAAATTGCATGGAGCTTATCAACGTATTCTGCCACTGCCATTAATTCCGGCATGGAGCCAAATGGTTCACCACGGAAATCCTGATCAAGCCCGGCAACAATGATCCGTTTTCCCTGGTCAGCTAATGCCTGGCACACAGGGACAATCTCACTATCAAAAAATTGTGCCTCGTCAATCGCTATGACATCTGCATCTTCTTTGGTAAGATTCAGTATTTCTTTAGCTTTTTCAACACACATAGCCTTGATCTTACTTCCGTTATGTGAAAAAATATATTGAATATGGTAGCGATAATCGATTGCTGGCTTATAGACCTCTATTTTCTTTTTAGCAATCTGAACACGTCTTACTCTTCGAATGAGCTCTTCGCTTTTCCCGCTGAACATGCTTCCACAAATCACTTCAATACTTCCGCCCTCACAGGTTTCTTGCATCTGACCTTCCTCCACGCCTACCTATATGAATAAAAAACAGAGCATATGCCCTGTTTTTTATTCACGATATTGTGATCCTGCTTAGTTCCCTGATTTTAAAACTATAGAATCACTTTTCTTTTGATTCTTGTTCATCATTATTTTCATCCGATTCCAAGCTCAGATTATACCTACGATTAAACTTTTCAACTCGACCAGCTGAATCAAGTATTTTTTGCTTACCAGTAAAAAATGGATGGCATGCGGAACAAATTTCTACACGAATCTCTTCCTTCGTAGAACCTGTCTCAAAGGTATTGCCACATGCGCAAGTAATCATTGCCTTACCATATTTGGGATGTATTCCTTTTTTCATTGTTGTTCCCCTTTATTTTTTATAGTACCCTAAAACACCGAAAAAAATTATACCATAAGTCCTATCGATCGTCAAAATAGTTTTCTATAACTTAGCAAAACTATTTAGCGGTTATTATTTTCATCTTTAATCGTATTCAAAAAATCATCATTGTTTTTTGTTTTCTTTAACCTATTCAGTAATAAACTGATCGCATCAATGGTCGTCTGACCAGCCAAAGCGCGTCTCATTAACCACGCTTTACTTAATTGATCTGCATCTAATAATAATTCCTCTTTTCTAGTACCTGAACGTTTGATATCGATTGCCGGGAAAATACGATTCTCGGATATTTCCCGGTCTAATCGTAATTCCATGTTCCCAGTTCCTTTAAACTCTTCAAAAATTACGTCATCCATACGGCTCCCGGTTTCCACAAGGCACGTAGCCAGTATGGTTAAGCTTCCCCCTTCTTCAATATTCCGAGCAGCGCCGAAAAAGCGTTTTGGATAATACAACGCAGTGGAATCCAAACCTCCCGATAAAGTTTTCCCGCTAGTCGGAATATTCAGATTGTAAGCCCTGGCAAGCCTGGTAATACTATCCAACAGGATCACCACATCGTGCTTAAGTTCAACTAATCTTTTTGCTCTTTCCAGAACGACCTCGGCAACTTTGATATGGTTGCTAATCGGCTGATCAAAAGTTGAGCTGATCACTTCGGCATTGTTTACTGAACGCCTTAGTCCGGTAACCTCTTCTGGACGCTCGTCAATTAATAATACCATCAAGATTGTTTCCGGATGATTGGTGGTAATTCCATTGGCAATTTTTTCCAACAGCATGGTTTTACCAGCTTTTGGCGGAGAAACGATTAATCCTCTCTGTCCCTTGCCAATCGGAGAAAAAAGATCAATAACCCTTGTAGACAATTCATAAGGCTTTGTTTCCAGTTTAAACCTCTCTTGAGGGAAAAGCGGTGTGAGATTTTCAAAATCAATACGCTCTTTAGACAAATCCGGGTCTTCATGATTTACCGCTTCTACTTTTAATAAGGCAAAATATCGCTCACCTTCTTTGGGATATCTTACCTGTCCAGATACTAAGTCACCGTTGCTTAGGTTAAAACGTTTGATCTGGGAAGGAGAAATATAGACATCATTTGTACTGGGCAAGTAACCCCCCGTACGAAGAAATCCGAATCCTTCTTTCATGATATCCAATATCCCCTCAGAAAACATGTATCCTTTTTTTTCAGTCTGTGCCTTAAGGATATTAAAAATCAAATCAGTTTTTTTCATTCGGGCACAATTATTGATTTCAAATTCATTCGCAATCTTACACAATTCACTAATTTTTAACTCTTTTAATTCATTTAATTCCAAAACAAAAACCCCCTCAAGCTTTTAAATATTTATCATTACAATAAAAAAATGGTTTGAATATACATAGACTTTTACATTAAATAATGAAATGGCCATCTTTATTCAGTCTCTCATTAATATAACAATCAAACAAAATCGTCTTCTTTATAGGACGAAGTGGGAAAAATTTCATGAAGAATAACTATGGAGTTACATATTTTAACAAAATTATATCACTTCCCTTTAAAAATACAATACTTCCCAGCAGGTTTTCCATTATTGTAAGATAGCAAAATAGCTTTTATCCGATAGGATTTCGATTATTCTGACTGATCATCCTTAAAATAAGTTCGTAATCACTTAACTTATCCAGATCAATCATCATTTCCGGATCATCAATGACAATTCCCTTCACAGGATAACCAACAATTTCAGCAGCCCGATCTTCAATTTCTTGAATCGTCAAAGATTTTAACAGGTATTTCAAAATAAACTTAAACCCCAGTAACTTAACATATTGATAAACGCTTTTCCGTTTTTCATACAAGTCAAGAATTAAATCCCTATTTTTTTCAAATAGCTCCGGAGAGAAGACAACCGCATTTCCTCCGCACAAAATCCCTTCTTTAAGTACTGCATACGAGCGAACCGTATCTGGATACTTTTGAAGAATGTTCTCCTTTAAAATAAATGGATAATATAAAAAGGCTTCATATTCTTGACATTTTCGAATAAAACGGTCAATAACCTCTCCTGTGATTAACGGGATATCCGACGTCAACAAAATAATCTTATTCTCTTTATGAATGTAATCAATTCCAATCTTGATATTATCAATAATTGATTCTGTTGATGTTAAAATTTTATTGACCTTAGGCTCAATGTATTGAGATAACTCTGGAGGGCCAACAACAATGATATCGTTAACCTCTTCTGCCTGATTTAAGGCATCAACGACATATTCGATCATTGGAATGTCATTTAACATTAATAAGGATTTATTGGTTAGTTTATTGTGATTTTCGATTTTATCAACAATTTTTGCGCCGGCCAAAACCAATGCATCCATAGCACTCTCCAATAAATGATTTCAACCAAAAATAATCTTTTTAAGATTGGCTTTTTTGAATTGCCGCCCCAATAAAGCTTTTAAACATGGGATGGGGACAACTGGGCCTGGATTTAAATTCAGGATGAAATTGCATTCCTACAAACCAGGGATGATCTTTTAGTTCAATAACTTCCACTAAATTATTTTCCTGGTTCATTCCGCTAAACATTATACCAGCTTGTTCAAATTTTGGCAAAAATAAATTATTAAATTCATATCGATGTCGATGTCTTTCCTGTACAACTTCCTTCTGGTAAATCTGGTAAGCAAGACTATTCTTATCCAAATGACAATCATAGCTACCCAATCTCATCGTCCCACCTTTATCGGCAATTTTTAATTGCTTTTCCATGAGTATAAAAATGGGGAATTCTGTATCAGCATCAAATTCCATACTATTCGCTTGAGCCATACCAAGTTTGTGCCTGGCAAATTCAACCAGGGCACACTGCATCCCTAGGCAAATACCCATAAAGGGTATTTTACGTTCACGTGCATATTGAATAGCCTGGATTTTCCCCTCGATTCCCCTGACTCCAAAACCACCGGGAATCAGTATGCCATGAAGATTCTTTAAAGTTTTCTGAATATCATTCTTTAGAATCTGGTCAGAATCAATTCTCTTAATCTCAACTTTACAATTATGATAAATCCCGCCATGGATCAATGCTTCATTGATACTCATATAGGCATCTTTCAAGCGAATATATTTTCCAATAACTCCGATCGTGACTTTCTTATCCGGATGATGAAGCCTGTAAACCATCTCTCTCCATTGTTTCAAATCAGGCTTTTTATTGGTCAGTTTCAATAAATCGGTGATTAAGTCTCCGAGTTTTTGTTCCTCCAAAACAATGGGAACTTCATAAATCGAATCTACATCCTGTGTTTCGATAATTGCGTTTTTAGGAATATCGCAAAACAAGGAAATCTTTTCTTTTACCGTATCCGTTAAACTAGACTGTGAACGACAAATCAATATGTCGGGCTGTATTCCGATTCCCCTTAGTTCTTTGATGCTGTGTTGTGTTGGCTTTGATTTGATCTCCTTGGCAGCCTTGAGGTAGGGAAAGAAGGAAACATGAATGTATAAGACATTTTCTCTGCCGATGTCATTCCTGAATTGCCTTATTGCTTCTAAAAATGGTAACCCTTCAATATCCCCAATCGTACCACCGATTTCCACGATAATCACATCCAAAGGATCATGGCCAGCCTTGTTTAAACGCTTAATACTCGCTTTGATTTCGTCAGTAACATGGGGAATAATCTGAACTGTTTTCCCTAGAAAATCTCCGTGCCTCTCTTTTGAAATAACCGTATTATAAATTTTCCCAGTTGTTACGCTATTATCCTTGGTCAAGTTAACATCAATAAACCGCTCATAATGGCCAAGGTCAAGATCGGTTTCCGCGCCATCCTCAGTTACAAAGGCTTCTCCATGCTGAAAAGGACTCATCGTTCCTGCATCCACATTAAGATAGGGGTCATGCTTTTGAATGGATACGTTCAGGCCCCTGCTTTTCAGTATCCTTCCTA
>JAFGSC010000052.1 GCA_016934875.1 Candidatus Atribacteria bacterium | reverse complement strand
TTAGAATCAGGCGTATCTTTTGCTTCTACCTATCCCGGTACTCCTTCTTCCGAGATTGGTGATATTCTGGCTAAGATAGCCCGACGGGCAGGTATTTATTTTGAGTTCTCTGTGAACGAAAAAGTAGCCTTGGAAGTTTCTGCTGCAGCTGCTGCAGCTGGATTACGTTCTTTTGTTTTTATGAAACATGTTGGTTTAAATGTTGCCGCAGATGCCTTGATGAGTACTGTTTATACCGGTGTTCGGGGAGGAATGATTGTTCTATCAGCTGATGATCCTTCGATGCATTCTTCCCAAAACGAACAGGATAATCGGATGATGGGACAATTTTCCGGAATCCCAGTACTTGAACCTTCCAATCCCCAAGAGATCAAAGATTTTATGAAATACGGTTTTCAAATTTCCGAACAATTTGGAATACCTGTATTGTTGCGAACAACGACAAGGGTTTCCCATATGCGGGCTATTGTTCAACTAGAGCAAATCGAAATTGGGAAAAAAGAAATTTTTTTCCAGAAAGAGGAAACGCGTTTTAATGTTGCCCCGTCAAATGCTAGGATATTAAGACAATTGTTAGTTGAAAAACATCGCAGGCTTGAAAATGAAGCAGATACTTCACCCCTTAACCGAATGATTCATCACTCCGGTAGCAAAACCGATAGCAAAATAGGCATTATTGCTAGCGGAGCCTCTTATAATTATATCATGGACATCATTAATGATTATCCTATAGAAGTCCATGTCCTTAAGCTGGGTTTAAGTTATCCTTTCCCCAGGAACCTGGTAAAAAAATTTCTTCAGGATATCGATAGGGTTATCGTTGTAGAAGAAGTGGAACCGATTATCGAAAAAGAAGTGTTAGCGTTATTAGGTCAAATAGGCTGGAATAAAAAGGTTTATGGTAAAATAGATGGGACACTCCCACGAATTTACGAATACCATCCGGATATTCTTTTAGAGGCATTTATTCAAATATTCAATTTAGACTTTTCCAAAGAAAGGGAAATAAAACTGGATGTATCACCACCGCTTCGTCCGCCAGTATTATGTCCAGGATGTCCCCATCGAGCTACAATTTATGCAATTAAGAAAGCTGTAAAAAAATTAAAAATAAAAGATCAAGATGTAATTTACTCTAATGATATCGGATGCTATACCTTGGCAATGCAGCCACCATATCATATGGCAGATTACTGTATCTGTATGGGTTCCAGTATAGGAATTGCGAGTGGTTTGAACAAGGTAACTAAACAAAGGGTCATATCCCTTATTGGCGATTCGACCTTCTTTCATTCCGGGCTACCTCCTCTAATTAATGCAATTCATCAGAAGACCAATATTATGGTGGTGATTCTGGATAATCGTATCACCGCGATGACTGGTGGCCAACCTAATCCCAGCATTCCTATCAATGGATGGGGAAATGAAACCCCTGCAGTGTCTATTGAACAATTGGTAAAGGCTGCCGGGGCTGGTTACGTTCAGGTAGTAGATCCAACAAATATCAAGGAAGCAACCAAAGTTTTTCAGGAAGGATTGTTATACCAGGGTGTTTCTGTCATTATTTCGCGTTCACCCTGTATCATGCTGAAACAGAAAGAAGAAGGGAAGTTAGTTTATCGGATTCGCCAGGAAAAATGCAATCGTTGCCAAATTTGTCTAAAAAAGTTTAATTGTCCGGCAATTTTTAAAAAAGAAGATGGTTCGATCAATATTAATCCATTGTTGTGTACCGGATGTGGAGTTTGTGTACAGGTATGTCCCCTGGGAGCAATTGAGGTGAGCCAATGAACTCGAAAAAAAATTATAAGATTTATTTAATTGGTGTTGGGGGCCAGGGAACGATAAAAACTGCTATGATTATCAGTGAGGCAGCCATGTTACAGGGACTGAATGTTGTCATGAGTGAAGTTCATGGTATGGCTCAGCGAGGTGGAACAGTGGTTACCGAAGTAAAAATTGGCAGGTCCAACAGTCCCCTCATTGAACAGAATTCTGCCGATTTAATATTGGCTTTTGAATTTTCAGAAATACTAAGAGCATTAAGCAGAATTGGCAAGAATACCAAAGTGATTGTAAGTTATGTTCAAATGATTCCTTTTACAGTATCCCTGGGTATTTCTGAATATCCAGATGAAGCCGTAATGCTTGATCAACTGAATCAAGAGATAGATAACCTATACCTGATTGATGCTGAAAAAATTGCCAGAGAGGCAGGCCATATCATTACTGCAAATATTGTCATTTTGGGGGCAGCCACTGCTATTCCTGATTTTCCGGTTAAAAAAGAATTTATCATGGATTCTATCGGGAAGAATTTACCCGTTCATACCCTGGATATGAATAAAAAAGCATTAGAAATGGGATATAAGGAATTTATTTCTATATATATGAACAAAAATAAGGTGTTTAATTCATTGGCTAAAGGAGGAAGAAATGAAATTAAATCAAAATCTGCAGAAAATTAAACCTTCAGGCATTCGGAAGTTATTCGATTTAGCCCAAAATAGAAAAGATATTATCAGTTTTGGTATTGGAGAGCCTGATTTTATTACCCCTGATCATGTGCGGGAGGCTGCCAAGAAAGCGATAGATGATGGTTACACCCATTATACACCAAATGCCGGATTTGCTGATTTGAGAAAAGCTATCTCTCAAAAGTTAAATGATTTTAACCATATTTCAGTAAGTCCCGAAGAAGTATTGGTAACAGCGGGAGGAACACAAGGCCTATTTTCAATATTTTATGTTTTGCTGAATCCAGGGGATGAACTGATCGTACCTGACCCCGGTTTTCTCGCTTATGGTTCTCAGGTAAGTTTAGCCGGGGGAAACCCGATCTATCTTCCGATTCGAGAAGAAAATCACTTTCAGATTAATCCTGATGAATTAAGACAACTCGTCACGAAGAAAACAAAGGCTATTTTACTGAATTCTCCCAGCAATCCTACAGGCATGGTTGTTGATTTGGATATCTTGGAACAGATAGCCAGAATTGCCATTGAGTACGATTTGCTTGTCATTAGCGATGAGTTGTATGAAGATATATTATTTGATGGAAGAAAGCATGTGAGCATAGCCTCACTGCCTGAAATGAAGGAACGTACGATCTCCATTTTTGGGTTTTCAAAGAGTTATGCTATGACTGGCTGGAGAATTGCTTATCTCACTTGCCAGGAGGCTTTGATCCAGGAATTGATTAAGGTTCAACAATATACAGCCGTGTGCCCAAATTCTATCACGCAAAGGGCAGTTTTGTACGGATTACAACACCCTCAGGAAACCCAGAGAAGTGTTGACTTTATGCGTGAGTCCTATCAAAAACGTAGAGATTTAATCATGGAAGAATTCAGTAAAATCGAAGATTTTACATGTTTAGCTCCCGAAGGGGCTTTTTATGCCTTTCCAAATATTACTAAAACAGGAAAAAGTTCGGATGAATTATCGATGGTTCTTTTAGAAAAATGTGGAGTAGCAACAGTTCCGGGGAATGCATTTGGACAATACGGAGAAGGATATCTACGATTTTCTTTTGCAACCTCTTTAGAAATGATTCATCAGGGGCTAGAAAGAATTAGGGAAGGTATTAAACAACTGTAAATCAAGAAGCAGAATATTCATTGTTGTACAACATATAATATTGTTTGATTATGCACCAGGAGGATGAGAATGATTACTAGTTTTAAGCAGTTATTTCAGCAATTGTCTAAAGAGGAAAGACAGCGAGTTGTTGTTGCCGGTGGAGAAGACTTGGAAGCTCTCAAAGCTGTAAAGATTAGCTATGAGTATGGTTTTGGAGAAGCAGTTCTTGTAGGCAAAGTAGAAGCAATTGAAAATTCATTAGAAAAACTTGGATACCATGACCGTTCTTTCGTTCGGGGTATCGTTTCTGTCAATCATGAAGATGAAAAAGGGCCAGTTGCGGTGAGTGAGGTCAAAAAGGGAGGAATTCTGTTAAAAGGAAAGATAAAAACTGCGAGTCTCTTGAAAGCGGTTTTAAATAAAGAGCAAGGTTTAAGAACCGAAAATTATATGAGTAATGTTTTTATTTTTGAGGATCAAAGGGAAAAAGAATCTCATTTAGTTTTGTTAAGCGATGGCGGAGTCAATATCAAGCCTGATTTAAAGGCAATGGTTTCGATTATTAACAATGCAGTTGTTGTAGCGAATAAGCTGGGTATTGAAAATCCCAGGGTGGCATTACTGGCTGCCATAGAAGAGGTCAATCCGGATATGGAGGAAACATTACAAGCTGGAATTCTCTCAAAAATGAATCAGAGAGGGCAAATACCGGGTTGCCTGATTGACGGTCCTTTAGCTCTCGATAATGCGATTTCAGAATTTGCGGTAAAAAAGAAGGGGATTGAGTCCCAAGTAGCCGGTAGGGCTGATATTTTGATTGTACCGAATATTGTCTGTGGTAATGTGTTAGGAAAAAGCATCATTTATTATGCCGGATTCCCGCAGGGGAATCTCGTGGTAGGTGCCAAGGTGCCGATTATGATTCCTTCCCGTGCCGATAAGAGTGAAGCAAAATTAAACTCTATTGCCCTGTCAATACTTTGTAGCCGATAATCTATGATGACTTATCGTTTGAAAGATATCCATTGAATTTTATTCATGTACTATGTTTGGATGAGTCATAGATAAAGAGTTTCCAATAATTTCAATTTAAAAGCATGATCCATGATCATATGTTTAAGATAATCCCATCATAACGATAGAATCCTTATCACCATTATTTTAATTGTTTCTTATCTGATTAAAAGGTTGGTCAGATCTTTCCGGAGATTTTAGTTTACTAATGGATGACTTTTAAAATTCTATTATGGAATGATAACAATGGAAGTAGACAAGAAAATCATAAGTGAATTGAACTAACATCCTATTTTATGGTCTTGACCTTAGCCGTATTTATTCTTATCTTAGGTTCTTACTCTATTTTGGAAGGATTTTTTCTTTCAATACCGGGGATATTACGTTATAATGAATGAAAATAATTTCATCTAGATATTGATATATATGATTTACTTTTTTAGAATTTGGGAATCAGTAATTTTTAGTATTTATCATAATAAAAACTGCTGGCATTATAGAATCAGTTGAAATCTACATAATTGAGACAAAAAAATAAATTGAAGGAGGTGTTAGCTCAAAGGAGGAATTAAACTTAATCAATATAATATTTAATATTGATGAAACTATGATAGGACATTTATTGAAAAAATAAAATTTATGTTTTCCGGAGGAATATCATGAAAAGAATATTATTAGTAACAATATTGTTGGTTATAATTTTATCCTCTCACGTATCTGCTATTTCTTCAAATACTTTAACATTAAAGCTAGGGTGGAACACTGTTGAAGATTCCGTCAGAGGTGTAGTTGCCAAGAAATTCAAAGAAGTAGTCGAAGAAAAAACTAACGGGAATATCATCATTGAGAATTATTGCTGTGAATTACTAGGAAATGCAATGGAACAAATTGATGCTATCAAGATTGGTGCACAGGGCTTGAATTTGGCAGGGAATCAGGAGTTGTCACCTATTGTAGAAGAAATTAGTCTATTTAATTTGCCCTTTCTATTCGAAGATGCCGAAGAAGGCCTTGCATTTTCAAAATCAGAGATTGCCCAGGCTTGGCATGATAAGCTATATGAAAGAGGTATTAAGCTAATTAGATGGTATGATCTTGGATTTGCACAAATTACAAATAAGGTAAGACCCGTTCATACAGCCGACGATATGAAGGGATTAAAAATGAGAGCTGTCTCAGGCGCTACTCTTGCAATAGATAGCATGAAGGCACTGGGAGCTGCGGTAACAACAATGCCATATTCAGAATTGTATATGGGCTTGCAAACAGGTGTGATTGATGGCCAATTTAATCCTGTTGATGCTATTTATGAGAGCAAGTTTTATGAAGTCCAGGAACATTTAGCCATGGTTAATTTATTTTGGTATACTTTTAGTCTCGCTATGAATAGGGGAATATGGGAAAGCCTCGATGCCGAAAACCAGGCAATTTTTATAGAAGCAGCAGACATGGCCAATGAAGCTGCCATTGAATATACAAATAGTCTTAGAGATGAATATCTTTCATTACTTGAAGATGAACTTGAGATAACCTATGTTACAGGTGATGCATTAGAGGGGTTTAGGGAAAAACTGAAACCAGTATACGATAATATGAATTCACAATATCCTGATGTTAATAAAATGCTAGAATGGCTAGAAAATTATAGAAAAAACAAATAGGAACTAAAGAATTGAAGGCAAATTAAAGAAATATGTTGGTGTGCTTTTTTTAGAAGCATACCAACATATTATTAACATTTGGAAGCCTAGTAATAAATTAATAATGCCTAATGATTTATTGAAAGAATATAGTGTTGCTAAAGATTGATCAATCCTAAAAATAAATTGAGGTTTGTTAGAAATGATTCAAAAAAACAAAAAGTTCGAGAATCTATGCAACAAATTAGATTTAATATCAGGATTTTTATTGGCAGTTTTGACTGTTGTGGTATTAATTGAAGTTGGAGGAAGATATTTTTTTAAACACCCATTCACGCTCACCTTTGATATTTCTCTGTTGCTTTTTCCCTATATGATTATGTTTGCCATGGTATCAGTTACATTTAATAATGAACATCTTGGATTAGATTATTTTCGAAATAAATTAAGAGGTCCATTAAAAAGAATAAGCATGATCATTATTAAAATTTTAACAATATTGTTTATTTTCTTTATGTTTCTAAGTAGTATTAGCTTATCTGTATCGGTATTTTATAATAAGGTAGGAACTTGGAAGATACCACAGTTCTTGTATTATTTACCATTAATTTTATCTTTTGGAGTCATTTTATATATGATATTGATCGGTAACTTGAACAGTATCATTAACTCTATCAAAGGAAAAGAATGAGGTAGGAGAATGGCTTGGTTAATGTTCTTAGGATTTTTTATACTCATTATTATTGGTTTACCCATTCCTTTTAGCATGGGCATATCTGCGATTTTCTATATCATTTTAAGCAATATTCCTTTAGCAATTGTAGCACAGAGATTTTTTTCTAATATGCAATCTTTTCCGTTTTTCGCAGTTCCATTTTTTATTCTGTCCGGTCACTTAATGATGCGCTCCGGTGTCTCTACTCGAATTATTAATTTTGTAAATTCGGTGATAGGTAAATTACCCGGAGCTCTTGGGTGTGTTTCTGTGATTGTAAGTATGATATTAGCGGGTGTTTCTGGTTCTTCCGTAGCTGATGCGGCTTCCACAGGAGCTATCCTTATACCGGAGATGAAGAAACGAGGTTACACAAGTTCTTTTTCGGCAGCAATCAATGCGACAAGCTCTGTTGTGGGGATTATTATTCCCCCTAGCAGTACTATGATTATCATTGCCTGGATTACGAATCTATCAGTATTAAAATTATTCCTAGCAGGAGCAATTCCCGGGATTATTCTCGGTCTGTCATATTTAGTATTAACAATTGTAATTTCAAAGAAAAGAAATTTCCCAACAGAAGAAGTAGGTTCTTGGAAAACGATATTCAAATATTTTAAGGAATGTATCTGGGTCCTTTTTTTCCCCCTCATTTTAGTCTATTCCTTGGTTTTTGGGGTTGCTACCGTTACTGAGGTTGCAGCCGTTGCTGCATTTTATTCATTTTTAATAGGTTTTTTTGTTTATAGAAGTTTAAATTGGAATGGATTAAAAATGGCTTTAGTTGATTCGGCAAAAAATACAGCTGTGGTCATGGCAATGGTCTGTAGTGCAAATATTTTTAGTTGGGTACTTATTAGAGAGAATATCCCGAAGGTGATAGCAAGGGCTGTTCTATCCATTGGTTTACCTGATCCCTTACTTTTATTTGCATTGGTGTTTATCTTATTTTTAGCTGGGATGATAGGCGACTTAGTTCCAAATTTGTTTATTTTTATACCCATATTTTTCCCAATCATCCTGGAAATGGGGGTAGATCCAATCCATTTTGCAACTGTTTTACTAATAGCCTTAGCTTTGGGATTATTTACGCCACCCGTGGGTGCTACACTATTTATTTCTTGCAGTATTGCAAAAATTGGTATTGAAGAAATTTTCTGGGATTTGGTTCCATATTTTATAGTAGGTGCATT
>JAFGSC010000330.1 GCA_016934875.1 Candidatus Atribacteria bacterium | reverse complement strand
CTGTATCTTCATTCCTCAATAAATAGCTGGGATGAAACATTGGAAATATTTTGATGCCTCCAATCCAATCAAACCATTGACCACGTACCTTAGAGATACCTTCTCCAGAATTTAATAGGAATCTCGTTGGAATATTTCCTAAAGTGACAATGATTTTAGGATTTACCAAAGCAATTTGAGATTCCAAATAAGGTATACAGATTTCTACTTCACTTTTAGAAGGATTTCTATTTCCTGGTGGTCGGCATTTGACGACATTGGTAATAAATACATCCTCTCGTTGAATTTTAACGGATTGTAGTATCTTGGTGAATAGCTGACCTGCTTTTCCAATAAAGGGTTTTCCGTATAAGTCTTCTACTTCTCCCGGAGCTTCTCCCACAAACATCACTGGACTGTGATAACTTCCTTCGCCCGGAACAGCATTTCGTCTGGTCAGATAGAGAGGGCATTTCTTGCATGTTTTGATTTGCTCAGCGATTTCATCCATTGTAAGCAAGCTAATATGTTCAGACATTTTACAAACTCCTTATTCATGGATAAGTTGGCATGACTTGTTCATTAGATACGATCTGATGCCAATTAATCTCATTAACATTTTATCATTGTAATATATGATAAACAAGTTTGATTTGCGAAGTAGGACCGATGGTTAATTCATTGTTTTTATTATATTGTATACAAAATTATAAATTTGCTATTTTTATTGCTTAAGAGTAATATTAGTTAAGGCAATGAAAGGGAGTAATAATGTATAAAATAGAATACCTTGATTTAAATGAAAAAGTGTATCTGGCATTAAAAGAAATGATTTTAAAAAGTGAATTAAAATCAGGAGATAAATTAAAACAGGAAAAACTTGCTCGACAATTAGGTGTATCTAGAACCCCGTTGCAATCTGCTTTTTATCGACTTGAGAAAGAATTTTTGGTGGAAATAAAGCCCAGAAAGGGCGCTTTTGTTAAACATCTGAGTTTACAAGAGTTTCAGGAATTATATGATATTCGATGTCGTCTGGAATCATTGGGGGCATATGAAGCAGCGAAGAGAGCAACACGATCAGAAATCACTCAATTAGAAAAACATTTAAACATTTTTCAGGAAAAAGTTGAAAGAGGGGATTCCCCAGGCATATTGGAAGCGGATTATAATTACCATATGGCCATTATGAAAATGAGTAAAAATGTGTTACTATTTCGCATGATTTCTTCTTTTAATATCTTAGTTATTAGTAACATGGAAGGGTTGTTAAAGCCTGCTATTCGTAGTCTGGAAGAACACCGAGAATTGTTTCAATCCATTAAAAACAACCAAGCGGAATTAGCAGAAAAGCAGATGTATTTACATATTTTCGATGCAAAAGAGAGAATTCAAGAAAAAATTGTAAATTAAATTTTCAGGAATAAGAAGGTTGGCAATCATGAAGAAGATTCGAAGTGATAATTTAGTTGACCTAGTCTATCAACGGATTAAAGAAATGATTTTGAATGGAATTATAGTGTCCGGGGATAAAATTAATAAAATAGAATTATCCGAGCAATTGGGAGTAAGTATCACTCCCATCAATGAGGTTATAAACCGTTTAACTGGGGAAAAGTTTATTGAAAAAAGGGGAAGAAAGGGGTATTTTGTCAAAGAATCAACCCTAAAAGATTTAACTGAATTCTTTACGGTTCGGGCGGGATTGGAAGGAATGGCAATAAGACTATGCATTGAAGACTTACCTGAAAGTGAATTGGTTGAGTTTGAACATTTTTTTATGGGATATAAGTTGCCACTAAGTCAGAGAGAAATGAAAAATTATATAAAGGAAGACCAGATGTTTCATGAAAAAATCATTAAGTTGTGTGGTAATTCCATTATTATTGATTTTGATCAGAATTTTTGTTTTGTTATGAAAAGCTATCAAAAAGGGCTGGTAAGGCCTCCAGAAGAGACTCTTCCCGAACATCAAGAAATTATAAAAGCGATTAGAGAGAAAAAAAGCCAAAAAGCTCAGGATCTTCTCATTGATCACCTTTTGAAATCGATGCATACATTAAAATCACAGTATGCTGGAAAATAATAAAATTATGCTTGTTTATCTATAAAACACAGTTTAGATCAAAATCATTTTAAAACAAGTGGGGTAAATAAGGATGCTGAAACGTTCTGAATGGCGAACAATACGAGACTGGGCATGGGATTTTATTCAAAAAGCTGGTTTCCAGGTCAAAGAAAAAGAATTTAAATCGATTTCAGTAGCGGATTTAGGTTTAAATGAGTTTGAACTTACTGGGCTCACAATTCTAACTTTATTTGAAACTGAATGGATCGGGGCAAAAATCCTTATCATGAAACCGAATCAATTCTTCCCCCAGCATAAACATCCCCCTCTGGACAATGGAAATTTTCCGGGAAAAACAGAGGTGATTCGTGGATATTGGGGAAATTTCTATTTATTTGTTCCGGGAATCAAGACATTAGCGCCTCAAGTGAATCCTCCCCCACATCGTAGAAAACACATTGATGTCTGGCATGAAATTAAAGTTAGCCCAGGGGACCAATATATTATTTCCCCTAACACCTGGCATTGGTTTCAAGCTGGTAGTCAGGGCGCTATTGTATGGAGTATATCTTCCAGGGTGACCGATATAGAAGATCAATTTCGAGATCCGGATGTTATTCGAAAAACAGTTATTGTAGATGAATAATTTGAGATTATCCAGAAAAACATAAAGCATTGTATTGAAAATGTCGAACAAAGAGGCATGAAAACCTTTCAACATAAAAAGCTCAGCACTTTTATCAACTATTCCTTCTATTTCCATGTAATAGAAAGTATTGAAATTTCAATTAATCGAGAATTAATAAAAAGATTAATTTAAAATTCTTTCAGAATAATTGACTCTTCTTTAAAATTATGTTATAAAAAAATAAGTATTGTATACAAAATATTTCATATAATATTGACTGTCGTCATTCACTTTACATCCAAAAAAATAAATGGCCAGCGTATATAGTCACTGATTTTTAAATTGGGAGGTGAGGGAATAGAAAAACTTAAAATTTTATAGACTTTTTGTTATTTCAATAATTTTCAGGAGGTTTACCATAAGATGAAAAAGATAATTCTAATGTTAATTATGCTGTTATTTACTGTAACCTGTTTTGGTATGACAGTGAGCGCCAAATATCCCGATCGAACGATTACCAATATATTGGTATGGGCTGCCGGCGGGGGCACAGATGCTTGCAACCGTGTCGTTATGGCTGAAATGTCAAACATATTGGGAATAAATATCAATGTGGTTAATACAACAGGCGGTGTTGGCGGTTCGGTGGGCATGAATGCTGCCTATTCAAAACCAGCTGATGGATATACCTTGTGTGGTTTATCTGAATCCTGTGTAACAGCAGGGGTTCAGGGCGGTTTTGATAAACGAATGAATGTCTGGGAATATTTCATCATCGGTGGATCACCAGATGTTGTTTCAGTCACTCCGGATACGCCTTATCAGACATTGGCAGATCTTATTGAAGCCGGAAAAGAAAAACCGGGAGAGATCAAGGCGGGTGCAAGTGCCTCAGGTTCAATTCATCATTTAAATTTACTTGCTCTAATGGATGGTACCGGTGCTGAATTTAACTTTATCCCTTATACCGGTTCTGCTCCTGCGCAGAATGCTGCCATGACCGGTGAAGTATCGATGGTCGTCACATCGGTTGCTGAGCAAGCTCAATTGATTCGGGGAGAAAAACTGAGACCTTTGGCTGTATTAATTCCGGATTCCTTTGATTTAGCTGGCAATACGATTGTTTCTGCCTTCGATGCTTATCCAGATCTTTCGGAATATTTACCCATTTCTCAAGCGATTGGTTTTGCTATCAGAGCAGATGCACCGGATGATGTCAAAGCGGTTTTAATCGATGCCTTTAAAAAAGCACTGGAAACGGGTGTATTTAAAGAGTGGGCAGAGAATAATTATTATGTCGTTTCTGGTGCCACTGGAGAAGAAGGTATTGAAATATTTAATAAATTGGAATCGTTATTTGCCTGGACATTGTGGGAATTAGGCGCTGCTAAGATTAATCCGGAAGAGCTGGGTATTCCTAAACCGTAAATAAATAATGTTTTCAAAATCTGATAAATTTCTCTGATAAAGAAAGTGCAGGTAGCCAATCGGTTTGCCTGTATTGGCTGCCTGAATTATTCTTAAGGATATTCTGGAAAAATAAGGAACATATGGACAGCAAAAAAGAATTAAGAAGAGCAGACTTTGTTACGAGTATTTTACTGATTATGTTTGGGCTATGGGTTCTTTATGAAGCCATGCATATGCCAATGAAAGATACGTTCGGTGGTGTACAAAATGTATGGTATGTTTCACCCGCTTTATTTCCTCTCATTATCAGTTTTTTTATTATTGTATTAGGTTTCACTTTATTTTTAAATTCAATTCGTACTGGAGGTGCCAAATATTTTATTGATACAGCAGTGAAAACTTCTTTAAGACGAATCTTTGCTCCGACCGAAACTGGAATTCGTTTTTTGGCTATCCTGATTGCCATGTTTACATTGATTTATCTTTATATACCCCGGATGGATTTTTTTATCTCAGCTTCCTTATTTCTTTTCTTTCTGATTTCTATTTTTTACTTTGATCAACCTGATTTGCTAAAAAAGTTAACGATCTTTTTTATGGCGGGGAATCTTCTATTTACTCTGATTTGGCTCTTGGGTTGGGCTGGTCGTTTTATGGATATTTACAAATACTTGATGGATATATTTTTGTTTGTCTTTTTTATGATTTATTTGATATATACGTGGCAACTTATTCGAAATGTTCAGAACTTAAAATCGAAATATTTTATTTCACTCTTAGTTGCTGTAGGTGTTCCTTTATTCTTATGTCCTGTTTTTCGCTTTTTTCTATTAGTGCCATTACCATATGAAGGGTTCTTTATTGAAATAATGCATCTTCTGTATTATGCCGTTCAGTAAGTTATAGAGGAGTTTGCAGTGTAATGTTTTTTTTGGATCAACTTATAGTATTTATACATCATATATTTGATATTGCTCTAAATCCTTTGAATATTTTTTTGATTTTTTCCTGTGTCGTATTGGGGATTATTTTCGGAGCTATGCCCGGTTTGACGGCAACATTGGGAGTGGGCTTACTTACGGTATTAACCTATGGTATGGAAACATCGACTGCCCTGGTGGCTCTACTGGCTATCTATGTTGGGGCTGTATATGGAGGATCCTATTCTTCAATCTTAATCAATATTCCGGGTACTGCTGCTGCAGCAGCAACAGCCCTGGATGGTTATCCTCTTGCTTGTCAAGGGAAGGGAGGCATAGCACTAGGTTTAACGACTACGGCTTCAGGTATTGGGACTTTTATCGGAATGATCTTCGTGATAACAATGGCACCACTCATTTCTTCTTTTGCTTTAAAATTTACCTCCTTTGAATTTTTTCTGTTGGCTTTTTTTGGTATTATTATCAGCGGAACGTTAACCAGTACTGATTTAGCCTATAAAGGTTGGATTGCCGGTTTTATTGGTCTCTTCTTTGCATCTATGGGGAGAGATCAATTACAGTTCTATCCGCGTTTTACTTTTGGCCTTCCAGAGATGGATAGCGGTATCGAAGTCGTACCGGTTCTCATTGGTGCTTTTGGAATTCCACAGATTATTCAGGTATTGAAAAATAGAATAAAATGTGGAGAGGCCAAAAAATTTCAAAAAATATTACCTGAATTTGGGGAAATCGCTAAGAATTTTAAACACATCATTCGTTCCTCATTAATTGGAGTGGGTATCGGTGCTATCCCCGGTATTGGGGAAGATATTGCAGCATGGGTCGCCTATGGTGCTGCCAAGAATTCATCACCCCATCCTGAAAGATTTGGCAAGGGAGAATATGTAGGAGTAATATCCGCTGAGACAGCAAATAATTCCTGTATCGGTGGAGCCATGATTCCATTGTTAAGTTTAGGCGTACCAGGAAGCCCTCCTGCAGCCATGTTGTTAGGAGCCTTAATGTTGCATGGAATTCAACCAGGGCCGATGCTTAATTTTGACCATCCAGAATTTATTTTTCAAGTATCTGCCATTTTATTGTTATCATCGATTGTTATGTGGTTGTGTGGTATGTTACTGGTTAAGCAGGTGATAAAAGTGTTAAGAATTCCTCCAGCGATCTTTATGCCTGTTATTGGTGTTTTATGTGTTATTGGATCTTATTCTTTAGGTCTGAACATTTTCAATCTGTATTTAAT
>JAFGSC010000329.1 GCA_016934875.1 Candidatus Atribacteria bacterium | reverse complement strand
TGAGCCAAAAAAAGAGGCAGTGAGTTGGAGAACCTACTGCCTCAAAAAAAGGTTTGTGAGTTTGTGTACCTGCTCAATTGTGTTTTAAATCATGTTGGGCTAAGCCTTAGTAAATCAAGGACTATATATAAGGGGATTTAATCATTTGGGAATAGATTTTCTGGTTCAACACATGGTATAGTGCATGCGGGTTTCAGTGGTTTGCGAAGGTTCTTGGCTCGTAAAAAAGGTCGGTGTACACTGATAGGAAATCGCTTCGAACTCCCGCACGACACCATACCATCAAACGTTTGTGTGGCATAAAACCAACGACTCAGCTAACTTCAAAAATTGAACATGAATTCGAATAGATTTATATTGCTACTTATTGTTTTAGCCTTTTTTTTTACTTGGAATAATGTCATTTCGCAAGACACTGATTTTGAATCCTTTTTGAATCTGCATATTGAAAAAGCAATAGTAAACGGACAAATAAATCAGGACCCGCTAATTATTGTGCAAGGATTACCAATTGATTCAACTAATAAACACGATGTATTTTCAATTCTCGAGAAATCGGATGTGAAAGAGTTAAGTGTTTTAGAAACTGAAAAGGCATTGGATATTTTTGATAATAATGCTAAAAACGGAGTTGTTTTAGTAGTTCTTAATAGAAATGGTAAAAAGAAACTTAAACGAAATATTCAATGATTAAAAAACTCTTAATATTTTTTGTAATTATTTATGCAACTACTGGGTGCTTTTACTCTAATCATGACAATCATCCAGACCATGTTTTTATTATTGACACATTAATGAATTCTGATACGAAAAGTGTTATTTTATGGACATTTCAGACTGAGGGTTACTTACAAGGAGAATGGTCAAGATTAAGAATGTCAGTACTTGAGGATAACGATTCATTAAAAAAAGATGATGGTTTTCTTTATTCCAATTGGATAACAAATGCAAATTGGTCTGAATCAGATAGTACTCTAATAATAAATGTATATCGCCCTGATGATAAAAAGAAAAATGAATTATATGATTTAAGGGAATTTCCTGACTGGATTAGATTGGAAATAATTGATACAGGAAAATATAAGGATATGATTTATTATAATCTTCCAGATCCATATTTGAGGGATAACTAATTATGCCACACAACAGCCAATATACTTCATAGGCTGCAAAGTGGCACGGAAGATAGGAATGTAGGGCGCGATTTTGTATCTTTCTAAACAAAACTAAATGCGATGCAACGCCTACAAAAGCATATTGGCAACACGTTTTGGCGGGCATTGTAAAAAACAGACACAATGATTGACATTCAGACGTTCAACAAATCAACAGATGACTTTGATAAAAGAGAAGGACGAACTAATTTTTTCACTCTTGCAAAAAACTTGATTGACTCTGGCTTTGAGATAGAAGGACTACTTTTAATCTTGACAACTTGGAACTTTGCAATTTTTCGTTATGCAGTTAAACAATTTGATATTAATAATTTCAAAAAGACACTTGGAATGCTCAAACGAAATTTTGACAAACTCAATGGACAAAATTTTCGGACAATTAATTTTGACGACTACAAAAGTGACATTCAGACAATTTATAATTCTTTATCAAAAATAAAAGGTGTCGAGTTTACTGGTGCACCAAAACTTATGCATTTAAAAAATCCAGATGTTTTTGTAATGTGGGACGCATACATAAGAGGAGAAAAACCAAAAAAATACTACGACAAACTGGATACATTTAAAAACGGAACATTTGAATTTAAAAAATATTCTAAGGACTTTGACGGTTACTTTGGTTTTATAAAAGATATGCAAGATAAATTCAAACATCTAAATTTAGACGGACAAAAATCATTAGCAAAGGCGGTAGATGAATTTAACTATGTGAATATTACTTTAGCAATACAGGGAATGGAAAAAAATTATAAAAGGACAAAAAGGATAAATAAACAACGACCCGCCAACAATATAGCATTTAAGGCACAGTTGAGCCAAAAAAAGAGACATTAAGCTGGAAAACCAACTGCCTCAGAAAAGAGTATGATAACCCGGTTGCAGCAATGCGCAAACCGGGATTAAAGAAACCGGGTGGATAATCCGGTTTAATACAAATAATTTGTAAATTGGTCTGATATTTCTGCATTCATAAAACAGTCAAAATCCGTACGTGCCTATGAAGCAAAAAAACTAACAAAAAATGGAAATAAATGTGATATAGTCGACTTGTCTGCCGGAGCTGCAGCGCAGGCAGATCATATAGTTACAAACACATTTTTATGCCGCTATAATACCGGTAAACGTAATTTGGGTTATCGGTATGTTTGTGCCGCATGCAAGGAAGCCGTACTGCAAATTAAGATTAAGGATAAGTGAAAAATAAAAGGAAGAAAAAGATTCATAGAGATAAAAACAGATGTGAATTCATAAAGGAGACCTACTTTGTCGGTGGAAAAATGAAATTCCGTAGAATCTATGTAATTGATGGCATTCCAGCAGATGTATTTTACGAGAAAAATGCGACTGACTTGGATTTCTATTTGAATGGAGACTATGAGTTAATAAATAGCAAAAAAGAATCCGATTTAGATGATAATAAAGATTTAACTGATTTGCCATTTTAAAATTCGGACAGTAAACACTAACGATTACATTAATAATTTGATAATTATAACAGACAATAAAATGATAGAGAAATTTTTAAAAGCAAAACACTGGCAGATTTTTATGATAACATTTGGACTGCCATTCCTTATTCAAATTATCACAATGCCCATGACAATTACAGGAAATGACCCAATGATAATGTTGAATATATTTCCGATAATTATGATTTTATTTTTTGGTGGATTTTTAGGTTGGTTTTGGTCGATTGGAGTTGGGTTGCAAAACAAAGTTCCAACGGATGTGACAATGAAAGTCAAAAAATTCAAAGTATTTCTAATTATACCATTGATTTATATGCTTTTGATTTCTCTTTCAATGGGTTGTATGTTTAATGGCGCTTTTGAAACAGGACAAGAACCAAGTGCTGGCTTGATTGGTGGAATGGTAGGCATAATTATTCCATTACATTTGTTTTCAATGTTTTGCATTTTTTACTGTCTTTATTTTGTAGCCAAGACTTTTAAAACAGTTGAATTACAAAGAGAAGTTTCGTTTTCTGATTTTGCAGGTGAGTTTTTTATGATTTGGTTTTTTCCAATAGGTATCTGGATTATACAACCGAAGGTTAATAAAATGATTGAGTGATATGTTAAAGAAAGATGCTTCAAGTGTTTTTTGGTTATCCATATTTCTTGGAATACCAATTTATCTATGGTTATGGTCAATCGGGACAAAGTTGCAAATCGATAAGGTAAAGATAAATGAACTTAAATTATTAATATTCAAGTTGTCAGTTTTCTATCCGATAGCATATTTTGTATTTGCAATTTATTATATGTTTACAAATGGATGGGTTGTAATGCCAATGCATATTGCGGCAATGATAAGTACATTTTATGCTATGATATTTGCTGCTAAAACTTTAAAATCAGCGGAATTAAAAAGGGAAGCTGAGATTTCTGAATATTTAGGAGACTTTTTCTTGGTCTGGTTCTTTCCGATAGGAATTTGGATAATACAACCAAGAATACATAAATTGATTAATGAATAAAAAGCACGACGGCACAACACGCGGTATAAAAAATTGCCGGTTCAGTAGGTTATTCAAGGGTTGTAGCCCGCTTTAGCTTTTGTGTAACTTGATAGGAAATCGCACGAAATCGGCAACTTTTCATACCGCCAAACGTTTGGCTGCAATATTACGAACCAAAAACCCGACAAATATTAACATGATAAACAGAATATTTAAGATACTATTGATAATCTCCTTCTTTTTTAGTTTCATGACTAGTATTTCATATTGTCAAGAGAATAAGATTATTTATTACTATAGGAATTATCATTGCTTTGATTTTGTAAAAAGGTGTGAGCTTGAGATTCTAAAAATAAAAGACCTTGATACTTTGATTTATGTCACCAGTAGTGAGTTTCATGGGGAATATGAGGAAATACATGGGAAACTTAGTAAAATTAATGATTCTATTTATTTTGTAAAAACTTATAAGCACCTTAGACAAAGTGGAAACGGAGATAAACCATTTAGTGTGGCAAAAGATTCGATTTTTTTATATTGTGATAGTTCCTTGATTAATTCAAATTTGTGGATTGAATATTTGAATGGTCAAAAAGAACAACATAAGATTTATTCGACAGAAAACAAATTTTGGATAAATGAAAAGCTTTTCAATAAGGATAAAGACAGGTTATACCTTATACTTGAATTTAAGAATCCAATTGTAAACGAAAATGTGGAAATTGCTTCTAAGTATTTTGATCCAAAATTTTGTATTGGTTTTACATCTTTGAGAGAACCTGATGATTTTTACATTATTGTAAATGAGAAACAAGTAATGACACTTAATTTTGGTTCAGAAAGTCATCAAAGTATAGGACCAATCTTTAAACTGGATAGAATGAAACAAGGAACTCAATTGCCGAAAGGTAGAAAATTATATGATTGATTAAATAAATACTGCAGCCAACATGCGGTCATACGCAATTGCCGGGCCCGTGGGGTTGCTAATGTTAGTTCATTTGGCTATCTTTCCGGTAACCCGAAAAGTGAGCGCTCCGAAGCGGCAACTGCGCATACCGCCGTCCGTTTAGTGATAAGCCTAAAAAGACTGACATACAATTCAATTAGATTTTATTAACTTTGGCTTGATGAATAGAAATGAACTAACATATCGTGTGAAAGAAACAGTAATATCCTTAGATCCAAAAGCTAAGGTTATCCTGTTCGGTTCAAATGCCAGAGGAGATTCAAAAAGCTCTTCTGATTGGGATTTTCTTATCCTGACTTCCTCTGACCCGACAGAAAAATATAAGAAGATAATCAGAGACAAACTGATTGATACTGAATTAGAGGCTGGACAAGTCATTAGTACTATCATTTTTTCACAAAATAAGTGGAAGGATTACAGCATTACTCCCTTATATAAAAATGTATTTAAAGACGGTATAGAGCTATGAGCTATCAGAAAGAAGATCTGATCAAATACCGGCTTGATAAATCAGCAACAACTTTTAATGAAGCAAAGTCGCTTGCCGAAAGCGGATTTTGGGGTGGCTGTGCTAATAGGCTTTACTATTCTTGCTTTTACTGTGTAATAGCTTTATTGGCAAAAGATGATATAACTGCATCAACACATAATGGTGTAAGAACTGAATTCTTCAAACTCTATATTAAAACAGGGATATTGGATAGGAAATATAGCAGCATTTACACTGATTTGATGAGCAAAAGGCAAGAAAGTGATTATGA
>JAFGSC010000051.1 GCA_016934875.1 Candidatus Atribacteria bacterium | reverse complement strand
TTGTCCTTCACTTTCATCGATTTCATTGCCATTATCAATATTTTTTTTATTCCCATTAGATTGACTGGTTGCTTCTGTTGATTTTTTACTCGTACTTTCACCTTGAGAGCGTTCCTTTTTTAATTTATTGATTAACTCTTCATCAGGATATTCAACGCGATTATGAAACATTCCCGTTAATATCCTGGAAAATATTTCTTTAATTTTATTTAAATCTCTTAAAGTAAGATTACAATCATCCAATTGTCCATTTTCTAAATTCCTGCTGATAACATTCTGCACTAAATTCTTGATTCTGCTTGGTGTTGGGCTATTGAGCGTTCTTGCTTCTGCCTCCAGCATATCTGCCAACATAATGATTCCTGCTTCTTTACTTTGCGGTTTAGGACCTGAATATCGATAATTCCCCTCATTTACTGTGGTCGTTTTAGATTCATTGGATTGCAATGCCCGATGAAAGAAATAGCTGATTAAACCCGTTCCATGATGTTGGTTGATAATATCAATCACTGCTTTCGGTAACCTGTATTTTTTGGTCATTTCTACGCCATCTTTCACATGCGATGCAATCACAAGAGCACTCAAGCTTGGCTCCATATCATCATGAGTATTCTTGTATGCCTCCTGGTTTTCGGCAAAAAAGTAAGGACGTTTTAATTTTCCGATATCATGGTAATAGGCACCAACCCTTGCCAGTAATGAATTTGCTCCAATTTCTTCAGCAGCAGTCTCGGCCAGATTTCCGACAATCACACTGTGGTGATATGTTCCGGGTGCTTCAACCAGTAACTGTTTTAAAAGAGGCTGATTTGGATTTGCTAATTCCATTAATCTGAAAGAAGAAGATATATCAAAAATACTCTCAAGAAAAGGTAAAACACCAATGGTTAAAATTGTTGATATAATACCACTTAAAATACCCCATAAACAATTTTCTAATATAATTTGTGAAGAATATCGATGGACTAAGCCCAGGGCAAATATAGATAATGCATTAGCCAGGGCAATTAATAAGCCTGCTCTGGTCAAGCTTGATCTTTGTGTTGCCTTGCGAATACTGAATACGGATACGATACCGCCAATTAAGGCTACAATCATAAAATTAATTTCACCTAAAAAAATAAAACCAATATTAAAACTCAACATAAAAGTAGTCCACAAGGCTAACCTTGAGTCAATCGTTATTGCAATAAGCATGGAACCAAAGGCAATCGGAATAAGATATCCGGATATTTCTCCGGCAACTTTAGCAACAAATACGGTTAAGCAATACAAAATACTGAGCAATATTAATTTATTTATATTATTGTAGATGTCTATATTAAAGATTTTAATATACAAACTAAGTAAAAAAATGAATAAAGTATTCATTAACAGTAATCCTAGAATGTTTTGAAGATGTAAAATAGGATTTTGTAAGCCTAGTAATTTTAGCTGGTCAATGTGATTTGAGGTGACAATTTCACCCTTTCGAATAATAATTTGATCTTTTCTAATGATATTTTTTACATCCCTTACTGCAGCAATTGAATCCTGTACTTTCTTCTCGGTTGCCTCAACATCTAAAAATAAACTCGGTTTAATAAAATTTTTACCAACTTCACTGGCAATGGTTGCGTTATGAGTATTCGAGGAGATTTCACTCACTTCTCTTACGAATTGCTTTTTTGCTTCTTCCGTATCCTCTTCTTTGACTCCTTGCTGCATGATTTTTCTAACGGATAGTCGAATGTTCTTTTCTATCTCCTCTAAAGATTGCAGATCGGTCTCTGTTAAATCCAGCAGGATCTCCTGATCAAATTCTAATGAGTATTTTGAAATAATATTTTCTAATTCATCTTTGCTGGGTTCAGAAATACTTGCCAATGGAAGGTCTGAAGTTCCCTGCGTAAGACCGCTTTCAATAGAATATCTTGTTCTTAACACCCGGACATCTGCAAAGAAGTTTTCAAGTTCATTTTCAACATTTTCAATAATAGATAAATTAAGGTTGTATACTTCACGCGTCGATTTAATTGCTTCTACTTTCAATTTCTCAGTAGCTTCTTCATCGATAAATTCAATTGTTTCCGGGGCAACAATATCTCTTGGTGCAACTTCACCTTCTTTTAAAATAACCTTGCTGGGTATAAAATTAATGGACAAAATAAAGGTTATTGCCAAAACCAAGACCGATAAAATCAAGAATCTCTGCAAAATGTTTTCTTGAAATAATCTATATTTTTTACTAAACTTCTCTTTTTTCATAACTTTGATTAGAATTATCCTTTATATTTTGTTCATTACCGTATTCAGCTTCATAGGCGCGTATAATTTCACGCACTAATCGATGTCTTATAATATCTTTTTTTTCCAAGTAAACAAAATCAATGCCTTCAATTTTTTTTAGTATCTTTGAAATACTGACTAATCCAGAACTTGTTCTCTGTGGTAAGTCAATTTGGGTAATATCACCTGTGACGATAATTTTCGAACCAAACCCAAAACGGGTTAAAAACATCTTCATCTGACCCAAGGTGGTATTCTGGGCATCATCCAATATAATAAATGAATTATTCAACGTTCTCCCTCTCATATAAGCAAGGGGGGCAACCTCAATGATTCCACGTTCCAAATAATTTTGAAATTTTTCAGACGGAATCATTTCATAAATCGCATCGTACAATGGTCTGAAATACGGATCAATTTTTTCCATGAGATCTCCGGGCAGAAAACCAAG
>JAFGSC010000328.1 GCA_016934875.1 Candidatus Atribacteria bacterium | reverse complement strand
GATATTTTTCCAGTTGATTAAAATAATTACTGGTTAAAAAGACAACCAGCTGGTCAACTTCATCTTCATCATTTCCAAATTTGGGAATATGATTAATGATATATTGTCTAAGGACTTCTTCACCTTTAAAATTTCTCTTAAGTGTATCATTAAATTCTTTTAAGGTCTTCTTCTTTTCCTGAAAAATGATTCTTTTAATTGCCATCAAAGAATCCCCGGTCGTGGCAGCACCCACACCGACTGGTCCGGTAAAATTATAGTTTGCTCCCCCCTGGGTAACATCTCTTCCTTTTTCAATACAACCGGGAACCAAAAGAGAAACAAAGGGCAAAGGGACCAATTCTCGATGAACAATATCAGTATAGTTTGTCTCTGCTATCTGAATTTCAATTCCTTTTTTAAGCAATTCTTTGAAGGAAGCTAAAAATTCATCAAAAGAATTAATCTTATTAAGAACGATTGAATTTAAACCAGAGGGTTTTCCGGATAGTACGCATTTACCTCTATTAAGGGTTAATTCCAATATTTTGGCAAAATTCAAATATCCTCCATTGGATCGAGCCCACATACCTTTTACAGCAATTTCATCACACCCTACCGGAATATAGTCCCTTACCTCTGATAGGGTCAGTTTTGAATCAATTCGTAATAAACCCGGAATAATAACCTCATCATTCAGAATCTGGGGCATGCCATTACCATAAGAAATATTCTTACTAACTTTTTCTAAAAAATTTACTGGTGTTTTCTTGTGAAGACGAACGGTAAAATTAGGTTGTCCCAAACCAATATGTTGATTGGCTATAAGACACATGTAGGATAAAAAATTGGTTGAATCTTCTCCCCTCTTGTTAACACCACTAATGACCAAATTTTGACCAGAAGCATAACCGGCATTAATGGCAGCAGCATCCTTGTCATCAACCCGAATAATTTCATTAAATTTTAACCACAAACACTCCAATAATTCCAATGCCTCATGAACCTTTAAACAGCCCCTTCTTATATCCTTTTCAAAATAAGGATACATATATTGATCAAATCGACCAGGTGTAATAGAATAACCATTTGATTCAATTTGAGGAATTAGCTGGACAAACCAGAATGACTGGAGTGCTTCATAAAAATTACGTGCAGGGAAGTTTGGAACATGTTTGCAAATATCGCTAATCAATTCCAGTTCTTTTTTTCTCTTTAAGGTGTTGCTTTTCTTAGCCATTTGACGGGCTAGCCTGGAATAACGATTGGCAAAAATGCTTACAGCATCACAAATAATTTCACCTGCTTGATAAAATTGATCGAAGTAAAGATAATCCGGATCGGTAAGATCCAGTTCAGATTTTTTCTCTTGAATTTCTTTTTTAATTTTCGAAAAACCCATGCTTAAAACTTTCTCAAAATCTAAGGCTACATGTCCAAAGGCTCCCCATTGATGTGTATTGGAAATCAAACCACAATCTGTCGCTTTCTGAACTCGATGATTTCTGGAAGCTTCAAGTTTATCGCAAACTGTCTTACCTTTCCAGTAGGGATAAATTTGTTCCCTGATGATTTTTTTATCTTCAAAAAATATTTTTAGTCGATTATAAGGCCTTGTTTCAAAGTCATTAATTTCTCTCTCCATCCAATGGACACTCATCTCTGGAAAAATTTCTGCCCCTCTTAAGATTGAGGCAGGGTGCCCTACGATTAAGGCTTTATCCTGGATAAAAATAGGAATTTCCGATAATATTTTTTTAAAAGTCCGGGCTCTTTTTAATATGATAACCTGATTTTCATTTTCCTGATAGGCTTGAGTCACTAAAAGCCCTCGATGGATACACATTCTTGCATCTTTTTCAATTAATTCCTTCTTTAATACCTTTATTCTCGAAGGTATTTTTATTGCAAACAAATTTTCTATCTGCATTTAACATTGATCTCCAATACAATCGTTTTAATATTTCTCATCAACTGGATTAATTTAAAAAAGAGTTAAATATAAGGAGGAATGAAACCTATCCTCCTTTATTCTACTTATTTTAAGATGTTTGCTTAGCTTATTCAATTTAATCAACCAAAATGAAGCATAAGTAATAAAAAGACTCTGCTAGAATAAATAGGGTAAAAATAATTTTGGAATATATAGGGATACCATGGGAAAAAAAATCACAATGGTTAATACTATTAGCATAGCCAATAAGAATACCCCGACTTCTTTAATAGCTTGCATACAATTGATGCCAGCTATTTGGCTGGCAATTAAAAGACATAATCCATAGGGTGGTGTTACTAGACCAAAGGCTATGGACATAACACCGACAATTCCGAAGTGAAGAGGATGAATACCTACAGAGGCAGCTAATGGCTGTAAAAGGGGGCCTAATATGATGATAGCAGGTACTGCATCCAAAAAAGTACCGACAAATAAAAATACTAAAACAATTAAAAACAACATAATTATGGGAGAAGTAGTCAAGGAGCCGATGGTATTCACTAAAAATTGGGGTATCTTAAAATAAGCCAGTACCCATGCATAAATCGAGGCAGTTCCCACTGCAAATAGGACCAGTGCAGCCATTTGCCCCGTTTCCAATAAAAGAGGAGACACTCCTTTTAAAGGTAAAGAACGATATATAATAATGCCCAATATTAAAGCATAAATCGCTGCCAATAAAGAAGCTTCAGTGGGTGTAACAAAACCCCCGATTATCCCACCAATAATAATGACTGGTGTAAAAAGAGCCAGTATTGACTCTTTAAAACTGGCTGAAACTTCTTTAAAATCAAATTTCGCCATCACGGGATATTTTCTCTTGCGAGCATAAATATAAACGAGAATCATTTGGGAAATGCCAATCATTACGCCCGGGACGAAACCGGCAAGAAATAAACCTGAAATAGAGGTACTCAGTGTACTTCCCCATACCAACATCATGATACTGGGCGGTATAATATTGCCCATAACTGCCGAGCAAGCTGTTACTGCAACTGAAAAGTTTTTATCATATCCCTCTTTAATCATGGCTGGAATCAAAACCCCTCCTATCCCGGCAACATCAGCATTGGAAGAACCAGAAATTCCGGCAAAGAACATACTGGCTAAAACATTAATATGGCCTAATCCACCAGGCAGCCACCCAACTAAAGCCTGGGAAAAACGAATTAACTTTTTTGTAATGCCCGATTGATTCATAGTGTAGGCAGCTAACAAGAAAAAAGGAATGCAAATAAGCATAATTGCACCATATTGAATCATCATCCGGGATAACAGCATAACCGGGGTAATACGGGGTGTTAAAAACAAAATAGGGAGAACAGCAAAGGCCAAAGAGTAACTAATCGGTACCTTTAAAATGATGAATCCGATTAATAAACCAAACATTGTGACTGTTACAACAAATGCATTACTCATTTTTCTATTTTCACCTTCCTTGTCTTTTTGAAAATGCCCTATTGAGAAAATATGTCTTATAAAAATCTTCAACTAAAAAAATGAGCCATGAAATTCCGGCAAAAGGAACAGACACATAAACCCAACCTAAATTCATTCCGGTTAACTCTGAACGCTGAATAAGACCCCAATCTACAAAGTACTGATAACCATAAAAAATAAAGACTAAAGTTACTGAACCCACTGCAAAGAAATAGCTAACATTAAACAACTTTTCTAACCGCTTTCTCGAGTCAGAACTCATTTTTTCCCCAAAAATATCAACAAAAAAATGTTTTCTACCTCGTAAGCCTGTGATAGAGCCTAAAAATATAAGCCAAATGAGTGAAAAATTAACTGCTTCAAGCGTCCAAAGATACCTGGGAATAAAATTGATATATCTGCCGGACACTTGTAAAGTGAGAGAAAATAACAATATATACATAAATAATATAATCAATTTTTTTATCAAACTTTCATACAGATCTACAAAACGAAAAAACATCTTTCCCCTCTCTCTGTAAAATATTATTAAGGCAGGCAGAAAAACTTACTTCTGCCTGCCAAATTATTTATTCTCGTAGAGTAATTTATCATTGTTAAAAAGAGTTAGTACTTTGTATTGATGGCTTTGATAGCTTCCATAATATCTTCAACACCCAACTCTTTCGCATACTCTTCTACTATTGGGACAGCTCTGTTGAGAATCTCAGTATTATAGAACATAATAACCTTTAATTGACCCGATTCAACTAAATCTTCCACTAGTTTATCACTTTCAGCAATTTCTGTAGTATGATGCCATGCAGAAGCTTCGGAACCGGCTTTTAATATTGCTTCCTGTAACGCTTTCGGGAAACTTTGAAAACGTGTTTCACTAAAACATAGGACACGGATAGTCATCTGGTGTTTCGTTAATACATAATAGGGCGCTACCTCATAAAATTTCATGGAATAAAGGCCGAAAGGTTCATTTTCTAAACCATCTAAAACTCCTGTTTTGATGGCATCATAAACCTGCATATAATCTAATGGGGTTGCCTTGACGCCAACAGCATCAAAAACCTTTTGCTGCAGCGGTGAACCTTGAACTCTCATTTCCACATCTGACAGATCAGCTGTTCTCCAAACAGGTTTATTGACGATTAAGTTTCTGTTTACGCCACCACCATAACCAATAATTCTAACACCTTTTTCGGTTAATTGATCAGCAACTGACTTAAATACTTCGGTTTTCATTCCTTCTTCCCAGGCAGCTTGATTTTTGAATAGGAAAGGTGCATCCATAAAGGCAGCTCTCTTGTCCCAAGTTGCCATCCATGCAGGTGAAATAATAGCAGCATCAACTGCAACCCCTTTCATCATATATTCAAAGAGATCTTTTTCGGTCCCTAGATCTGCAGCAAAATGAAATTCAAAATTGACTGGTCCATCATAGTACTCATCGACTTTTTCGGCAAAATATTTTAGTGTTCTATTATAGACATGGTCTTCACCAGGTAACATGGATGCCAAAACCATCGTAACCGGCTCCTGAGCAAATGACGTTAAAGTAGCAAACATAGCAATTGACAAAAAAAGCAGCATAATTAAACTGACCGTTGAAAATTTTTTAAATAATTTCATCTTCCTAATTTCCTCCTCTTAAATTTTATATATTCCAATTTAAAAAAACTAAACAGTATATTTCATCTATCACCTCCAACAATAAATTACTCTCAACTTTTATCTAGTTAAAAATGCTCTAAAAGTGCGTTTATTTTTGCCTTAATATTTACTCATGTTTGTGCGTTCTTCCATATTCGTCTACTTCCTCGTGAGTAATTGCTATACCTTCGAGATCGGAACGTTTTATATAAAGCTTTCCAGAATTCTGTCCGTTAAAAATATTTTGGCCTGAAAAGTTTGGATAGGTTTGGTTTAAGTTGAGTGATGATAAAAGATCGATGCTTGGATAGTTAGTACAATTATTAAATTTTATATTTAGTCAATACATTTATATACTATATTGCATATTAAAAATCCTTCTTTTTTTAGAAAAATAATTCAAGAAATATAAAAAGTCCTTCAGAAAAATACAAAATTGCTGGTTATTGCTATTTTTAAATT
>JAFGSC010000050.1 GCA_016934875.1 Candidatus Atribacteria bacterium | reverse complement strand
TATCGTATCCAAGCCATACTTTGCGCACAATTCATTCCCTTTAGCGATAGCTTCCAAACTATCTATGCCACAAAAGGAACCCAGTGCACCAACCGTTTCGTATTCTGGTCCGCCATAATACGGGTCAACATCATATTTTCCTTCCACCTTCACGACTCGCTTACAAGCAATAGGGCAAGCATAACAATGGCCTTTTTTTATGAGTATTGTCTCTGCCATCGTAACACCTGAAATAGATTTTGCGCCTTCAAACTGCCCTTCTCGAAAATTTCTAGTAGGTAAAATTCCTCCTTCGCTCAGGGCTTCAACCCCTCCTGCAGTTCCGTAATCATGCATGCCTTGGGACATTTCACTCCATTTTGAAGCATATTCCTTGGTAATTTCTTTGACTTTTTCTGGATCAAAATAGTCAAGTTTTCCTGTTCCTCTCACAGCAATGGCTCTCAATTTTTTCGATCCCATCACAGCACCAAGACCTACACGGCCATTAAAGTGTTCACATTCGTTTCCGATATTCGCATATCGAACCATTTTTTCTCCAGCAGGCCCAATTTGAGCAATTCTAACTCTTTGATCCTGAAGCTCATCCCGGATAATCTTTTCCACTTCCCCGGTAATTTTTCCTGTGAAATGGGCAGCATCCCGAAGCTCTGCTTGACCGTTATGAATCCACAAATAAACTGGTTTCGGGGAAGTTCCTTTGATGATAATCACATCGAAACCTGCCCATTTAAGCTCAGGAGCCCACCATCCACCAGCCTCTGCCTCTGCAAATCCACCTGTAAGAGGTGATTTAGCTGCTACGGTAAAACGGCTTGCTCCTGCAACGGGGGTACCCGTAATCACACTACAAGCAAAGATAAGTATATTTTCTGGGCTTAAGGGATCAATTCCCTTTTTTAATTCTTTTAATAAAAAATAACTCGCAAGAGAACTGCCACCAAGATATTTTCTATAAATTTTTTCTTCAAGGACTTCAGTTTTTATTTCGCCCTTTGATAGATCTACCCGCAAAATCATGCCATTGTAAGGTTTGTTTTCTGCCATATCTATTTTCTAAATCCTACCTTTCTTTGAAGATAAAAATGATTTCAGTGAAATCCAACAATGTATTGGAAACTTTAATCAATAACCTGAGACTGAGGAACGATAGCTACACTCGCAACCTTGTCATCCCTATCAAGGTTCATTACTTTTACACCCATTGAATTTCTTCCGGTTCGACTGATTTCTTTTACTGGAATGCGAATGATAATCCCCTTTTGGCTAATGACAACCAATTCATCTCTTTCGCTAACGACTTTCACAGAAATAACTTCTCCTCGCTCCTTGCTTGGCTGAATAGACTTAACCCCTCTGCAACCCCTGCCTTTGGATAACCGGTAATATTTAATGGGTGTGCGCTTGCCTGACCCGTTTTCGGTAATTAAAAGCAGATCTTCTTCCGTATCAGGTTTAACGAGGCTGATGTCTATTAAATAGTCATCTTTCGACAATATCATTCCGCGACATCCCATAGCAGTCCGACCCATAGGTCTAATATTTTCTCCTGAGAAATACGTTGATTTTCCTCTTCTTGAGCTTAACATCACATGGTCTTTCTCGTTGGCCATTCTTACTCCGATCAATTCGTCTCCAGGGTTGAGAGAAATTGCAATAATTTCCTTATTCTTCAAATTGGCAAAAGAAGTCAAGGGAATCTTTTTAACTTTCCCGCGTTTCGTTGCCATATAAAGAAACCAAGCATCCCCCTCTCGTGATTTAACAAATTCTTCTTCACGAATAGGAATAACCGTGGTAATTCTTTCACCTTTTTGAATTCCCAACAAATTAACTACAGCAATTCCCCTCGATGTTCTTCCACCTTCGGGAATCTGATAGGCTTTTCGTTTAAAAACAGTGCCATTGTTGGAGAAAAACAGAATACCATGAAGATTAGTCGTAATATATAGATTGTCCACTAAGTCTTCTTCTTTCACTCCCATTCCGATCACACCACGTCCGCCTCTTCTCTGTTTTCGATAAGTATTTAGAGGTAACCGTTTCAGATACCCATCTTTTGTGTAGGTGATCACAATGTCTTCTTCGGCAATAAAATCCTCTACTTCAAAATCTTTTTCTTCGTTAACAATTTGGGTAAGCCTATTATCTGCGTATTTATTTTTTAGCTCCAATAGCTCATCTTTAATGGTAAGCATTAGTTTTCTTTCGTTTTCTAAAAGTTCCTGCAAATAAGCTATTCTTTTGATTAATTCTAAATATTCTTCCTCAAGTTTGAGTGTTTCCAGTGAAGTTAATTTTTGTAAACGCATATCCAAAATTGCTTGAGCCTGTTTATCGCTAAGCAGAAATCGGTTTCTTAAATTTTGATGAGCTAACTCCACATCCTTCGACTTTTTGATAATCTGAACGACCTCGTCTATATTAGCCAAAGCGATTTTCAGTCCTTCTAAAATATGTGCTCTCTCACGTGCCTGTTTCAATTCAAACCGCGATCGCCGCTCTACGACTGTTTTTCGGTGTGCCAAAAAACAGCTTAATGCCTCATGCAAATTTAATAACTTTGGTTTTCCATCAACAATTGCCAGCAAATTAATGCCAAAGGATGTTTGCAAATTGGTATGTTTAAACAAATTATTTAAAACCACATTGACATTGGTATTTTTTTTCAATTCAATCACAACCCGCATCCCATTCCGGTCTGACTCGTCTCTTAATGCGGTAATATCGGTAATTTTCTTATCCTGTACTAAGTTAGCAATTTGCTCCACTAAGTTCGCTTTGTTCACCTGGTAGGGCAATTCCTTTACGACTAGAATGGGAGCACCCTTGTTCTTTTTTTCAAAGTTCTCGGTAATCACTTTTGCCTGCAGGGTAATGATACCTTTACCGGTCTGATAGGCTTCCAGTATTCCTGAGGTGCCATAAATGGTAGCACCGGTTGGAAAATCAGGGCCAGGCAATACCTTCATAATTTCTTTAAGCTCTGTATCAGGTTTGTCAATCAGCAGAACGCACGCATCGATGACTTCGCCCAAATTATGTGGCGGTATATTGGTAGCCATTCCCACCGCTATGCCCGAAGATCCATTGATGAGTAGTTGGGGAATAGGGGCTGGCAACACTGCCGGTTCCTCCAATGAATTATCAAAATTCGGAATAAAATCAACCGTATCCTTTTTAATATCAGCAAGCATTTCTTGAGCAAGAGAAGACATTCTAACTTCGGTGTAACGCATAGCGGCGGCGGCATCTCCATCGATAGAACCAAAATTTCCTTGTCCATCTACCAAGGGATACCGATAGGAAAAATCCTGTGCCATTCTAACAATCGTATCATATACAGCCATATCGCCGTGAGGATGATATTTACCCAGGGTATCTCCCACAACCCTTGCTGATTTTTTATAAGGTTTATCCGGCGTATTGGCCAATTTGTACATAGAATAAAGTACACGTCGGTGGACCGGCTTCAAGCCATCCCGCACATCGGGAATAGCCCTACCTACGATAACGCTCATGGCATAGTTTATATAGGAAGTCTTGATCTCCTGGGTAATGTCAATCAGCAGTTCTCTAGGTCCAACAGGTTCCTTTTCTTCATTAATTTCTAGATTTTCATCATTAAAATGATTACTCATATACCTAACCTACTCTATTAATTTTCTATCTCTCTTTGTTGATGTAAACAGCCAAACAAACTAGATATCAAGCTCTTTCACTTCTGCACTGTGTAGATAAATAAATTCCTTCCTGGGTTCGACTTTATCTCCCATCAGAATCGTAAACATCTCATCGGCTTCCAAAGCATCTTCCAGTTCGACCCGCTTTAATACCCTTGTTTCTGGGTTCATTGTCGTTTCCCATAACTGGGAAGGGTTCATTTCACCCAGACCTTTATATCGTTGAATACCATAAGTGACTTTCAATTCCTTAATCTTTTGTTGCATTGCTTCTTCACTAAAAAAATAATCATTC
>JAFGSC010000049.1 GCA_016934875.1 Candidatus Atribacteria bacterium | reverse complement strand
TTAGTGCCTGTTTTAAGGATCACTAAAAAATAACTCTTCATTCCATAATCATCTCCACCTAATTTGTCAGCTAATGATTTGTCGTAATTGGGGTTTGAAATAGTGGAGTCTTTTTGTTCTGCTTTTTGTAACTGCTTTTGCATCTTATATTCAAATCCTATTTGTTTGCCATCTGAAACCTGCACGAAAATTTCGCTGTCGGTCAGTTTCCGATAGACTATTTTTTTCGGAAAATCGTGATTAGGGTTTTCAAAGGTAAAAGTACTGTCAGCTTCTGTTAACTTAAAATTTACTCCTTTTCCTTCATTTTGCATAAGAACAGTTGCTGTATAAATCACTTCTTTACCGTTTTTTGTAATATCCAGGTATTCAGTAATGAACATTTGTCCGTCTGATAGATTATAAGAAAATCCTTTTAATGTGTTTTCATTTAGTTTGTCCCAATGTTCATAGATTTCTTTGTTTTCCATTTTCCAAGTTCCTTGCAAAAATTCAGGATAACTTGATTGGGCGAAAATTGATTCTACAGTGAATAAAATTAGTGGAATCAATAGATATTTCATTTGTCCAACTCCTCAATAATCCTAACTTCCTTCATCGACCTCTGCCGTTCTAGCCACCGGATGCTTACGGTAAGAGAGTTGCTCTTACACTTTTCCGAGGGTTCCATTTTTCTTTTTACTTATTTGTTCTAATACTTTTAGATTTTCCAAATAATTCTTTTCTACTTCACTCAATGTTTTTTGCTGATATTTTTTATACTCTTCGGTTGCCTTTTCAATGGCGTTTTCATGGCTGACTGTGCCTGCACCTTGCAGCAGATTTTCACATCAAGATTATAACAGTCAATCTCACGCTCCACCTCCCTGCTGCCCTCTTGCCGAACTTGTCGGAATTTCCGGCAGGTTCGATTTTGTTCCAATTCACCTTCAGCAAATACATTCGAGATATGTTTGGCTATGGTGCTTCTTGCTTTACCAAAAAGCAAGGCTATCTGCTCCTGCGAAAGCCAAACCGTATCCTCTTCAAAGCGGACATCGACCGATATTTTGTAGTCTTCGGTTTTGAAGAGAATGAAGGAGGATTGGTTATTTTCCATTGATGCTTCCTTCAACGATGGCGATTTCTTCTTTGGTTAGGTTGTAGAGTTGGTAAACTAAATTGTCTATTTCTGATTCTAATTTAGTTGTATTTTTGTTCTCTTTTTTTAGGGTTAGAATTTCTTCTACCAGGAGTTCGATTTTAGTGATTATTGGTTTGTTTTCTTTGGTGATAGGAGGAATGGCAATTTTTTCCATAACATCCTTAGAAGCGTATGTATATTCATTTTCTGATGAAAGATTAAAAGTTAAGTATTTTCTTAGTATATTTGAGTTAAAAATACTGCAGATAACCTTAGGTATTTTAGATGTTATCATAAATATTGAATTATTAAAAAAATATCCAGAGGGAATTATACAGAATTTGTATTCAGAATCAACAGGAGTCCACACCACTTTCTCTTTCTCAAATTCTTCATAATATGTTGCCGCACATCTTTGTAATGCGTACCATTCGTATCTTATACCTGTTTCGGCCTTATTTCTTTGACTTAGTTGCTCTTTGAATTGCAATAAGTGATTGAATATCGCAGGATATTGCTTTTGAAATGCAACTTCGGCTTTCTGAGAAGAACCTGTTATTGATATATCTTTATGTAATGGAAAATGCCATGGTATAAAAATCAACCACAATCCAGCCCATTCATACCCATATCTCTTTATATCTCTTCCTCTTAATATCGGCTTAATTATCTTTGCACTATTTGGATCTTCTTTGTATATTTTTTCTTTTGTTTCTGTATCAATAATAAATGCTTCATTAAGACCAGTTTTAATTCCGTAGTTAATATTTACATCCCATTCTTTCAGTGGTTTGCCGATTTTTTCAATTTTTTCTTTAAGCTGTTGTTCCGCATTGCTTCCTATAAACCAGGAATCTTCGTTAAGGTTAGGAAGTAGTACAGAATTTGCTTTTACATATTGTGAGATTTCTTTTTCTTTTGCTTCTTTGTCCAATGTTACAGCAAAAAGTTCTTTTTTATTTGTGTTATTATTAATTAGAAGAATATTAACATCTACTGTAGCATTTTCAAAAATACCAGGTCCGCAATCTATAAGTAAAACAGGATTATAGTTCAAGAAAAATCTACGAAGTGATTTGCCATAACCTGCTCTCATCCATTTATTTGAAGTTATAAAGCAGAGATGACCATTTTTATTCAGATTTTTAATTCCGTTTTCGTAAAAAAGAGAATAAATGTCGCCTGTTCTTTCGTAAGTAGAATAGTTATTGTTTTTAAACAAATTAGCAAGTTTACCGCCCTCTTTTTGAAGCTGAACATACGGTGGATTCCCAATCACGACATCAAACCCATCTGTAATCCCAAACATCCACTCGGGGTCAAAAAACGGACTGCTGGCGTTCTGATTATATGGATCCCAGCTAACAAGTTGCTGTGCTGTTTCGTGATTTTTTGATTTAAAATTATTTTCAATTTGATGAAGTATGCTTTCACGTTTTTTAATCTCATTAAAATATTCTTGCTTTTCACCATTCCTTTTTATCAGATCTTTATAATAATCAAGTTCACTTTTTTCTTTACTATTCGTAATAGCGCTCATGCATTCCATATTCATGAGTCTTTCCAGTCGCTCACTTATCTCTGCACGCAGTCTCTGATCTTCTTCACGGAGTTTACGTTTTGTTGATGTGGTTTTAGCGCTGAACAAGCGGTGGCGTATATCTTTTAGTTTTTCCTCAAGTTCCTGCACATCAATATTTTCTAACCACTTATTGCTATCAACAGATTTTTCAATCCCAATCAGTGTATTTGCCGCAACAAACTTGGTTTCAAGATTCGGTAGAGGACGAATACCGAAATTATCTCTTTCCTTATCAGTCTTCTGATCAACAATGAGTGAGATAAAAAAACGGAGCTTGCTGATTTGCGTGGCAATAGGCTGTATATCCACGCCATAAATACAATTCTCTATTAAAAAAAGTTTGCGCCCGTAGTCATCGGAATTATACTCAAATATATCGCTGATTTCTTTGAGGCGGGTTTCCCGTTCTTCTTTGTTACCAATCTTGAAGGCTTCTTCAGTTTCCTTAATTGCTTTTTGCCTTTGCACTTCTTTCCAGAGTTTGTTGTCGGCATCCAGTTTATGCAGGATATGAACCAGTTTGTGCAGAATACCCATCGGGAATGCGCCGGAACCGCAGGCAGGGTCAAGGATTTTGCAGTTATCAATGGCTTTAATAATAATGTTTGTTTGCTTGTCATCAAAACGGTTTTCATTCTGAAAGTAGGTTTCGTTATAACCAATCAGTAATTCCAGTTTTCTTTCAGCCTCTTCCGGTTTCAATGCTGCTTCTGTTTCCAGTTTCTGTTTTAAATATGCTTTGAGCGACTCATCTACCATGTAGTTGACAATTTCGCGCGGTGTATAAAAACTACCTGTCTGTTTTCTGGCTGTTGTTTGAGTTTCCGGATTGTATGAAGCCAATAAGTTTTCAAATACTCTGCCAAGTAGTTCAGGATCAAGAGCTATCTCCTGATCTACAGGAGTATTTTCTTCAATTGTGAATTTGTAACTGGATAGCAACTCAATTAAGCCGATTACTTCATATCTTTTATTCTTTGTTCCGTAAAAGTCATTCAAATCTGGATAAGATTTTTGTTTCTGAAAGAATAGTGTATCTTGAACCTTTATTGGATTATCATCACGATCAGAATAACCATCAATACGAATTACTTTAGCTCCACCTTGCTTTACCTTTTCAGTTGGATTAGGTTTATCGAGACATTCAAATAATCCACCATTCAGAAATGGAATCTGGGAGAATAGCTTTAGAATTTCATCCGTACCTATTTTGAAGAAATTCTCATATCTATATAGATTCGTGATGTTGTAATTCTGATTTGGTTTTCTGAATTCCCTCTTATCCATTTCTTGATTCAAAGTAGCAAAAAACAGGTTTTGCATAATCGCTTTGTAATATGTTGAGTCATTACTATCGATATAATCTAAGATTGAATCAATGAAATTCTTATTAAAAAACTTTTCAGGAATTAGCTGTCTCTCTTTCATAAACCAGATGAAGATAAATCTTGTAATAAGTCTAATCAATCCAATAGAGTTCGAGTTTTCCTGAGTATTATTATCCAATTTAGGAAATTCAATTTTTGTAAGAGCCCAGAAATACCAGTTAGATAGCTTTTTGTAGAATTTTTTATTCAATTCTTCTGTATCTAACACTCTTCTAAACTCTTTATGTAATTGATCAAAATTCACTGCTTCCAGATTTGAGAGTGCCATATCATGCAATATTTCGATGTGGGCGCGGTGCGGCTTCTTTTTTCTTATATCTTTGATCAGCGTAACTTTTTCCAGTACGTCTTTATCGCTGTCTTTTTTATTAATACGTCTATCTATAACAGAAAGGCAAAGCAGATCACTATAACTAAATAAGATTAGAACAGGTTGCAGAAATTGTTTATTAATCTGGCGAGTAATGTTTACAAGATCAGTTTTGGTGTATTGCTCACCGTTTAAAGATATACTGACAAATAGGTATGATTTTAAATAGTTTTGATCAACATCATTTGATTGAAATAGTGATGTTTGGTCAGTTCTTAAAATTTCATCATCAGATAATTGAAATAGGAATTGAATTTCCTGCCAATCTGATACTAAAGCTTTTTCTTTATTTACATTCTCTTCTTCAATTTTGAATTGATCGATGAAACCATCGAAATTCGGAGTTACCAGTTTAGAGCGTTTATCAGAATCATAGCCCAGAGAATTGAAAAAAAGCAGACTTGATTCGTAGAAATTTTTCAGGTCAAAATTCTGAATTGTTTTTTTTATTGTTTCTTTCATTAATCCAATTTCTCCAGAATTTTTAATGCTTCTTTTTCAAATTTTGAAAAGGCAAACCATTTTTTGCCAAGGTCTTTTAGTGATGCACCAAAGTGATAAATGTCTTTGTTATCAATAATTATGAAGCGGTCGTGTGATTTATTGAATTTTTTTAAAGTAAGGTTTTTATATTGCGAATTGAATTTCTCGGCATCCAATTTCAATTGTGCAGATAGATTTTTGGTATAAATCATCACTTCTACAGATTTCTTTTTCTTGGAAAGATGTGTGAGAACGGAATCATCAATATAATTATCAATAATTATTATTGTGTTTTTTGCAGAACGGAAAAGATCGGAAACAAATTTGTAAGCATCAAATATCTGTCCTTCATAAAAGATACCTTGTTTGGGTTTGATCTGCTTCTGTTCGATTGCTTCAAAGATTTTATTAAATTTACTGTCGGAAACTGTTTTGTACTCTAATAGATTTTTTTCCACTGAATCCATTCGATTAAAAATTGCTGCATTAGAGGATAAAAATCTTCGCATCATCACAAAAGCATCGATAATCTTAATACTTACTTGAACAGCAGTATCACTATTTAGCACTGCAGAAAGCATGGCAACGCCTTGCTCTGTGAAAGCATAAGGTAAATATTTACGGTGTTTTCCTCTGCCTTTATCTAAGATCACATTTTGTGACCTTAAAGCTTCATTCTCATTTTCTAAGATCACGTTTTGTGACTTTATAGAACTTGCTTCTTCCCGGGTTAACTGAAATCTGAATTTTACGGGAAACCTATCAATATTTCTTTTTACAGCCTGGTTTAGAACTCGTGTTTCCACTCCATACAATTCAGCTAAATCACTATCAATCATTATCTGTTCGTTGCGAATAGTATAAATTTTATTTTGAATGTATTTTACTTCTATTAGTTTCAGGTCTTTTTCCATAATTACACACTCAATTCAAATACATTTTTTTGTGGTCGCAAGTTGCGACCAGTTCTATTTTATTATTTAATAACAAGCCAGGTTATCAATTCAAAATCTTTTAAATCAGTAGCTTTATCTTTTTGGGAAATCAGAATGGCATCTCTGGAATTAGATAATCTGGCTGTGTTTCGTTTTTCAAATTGATGCATAATACCATGACAGGTTTTTTCCAGCAAATTTGAATACATTTGTAAATTATCTCCATCTTTGGTTTCTTTGTTGAAGAGATCACATAATTGTTCAATTCCTTCTTTCTGATTTTCACATAGAAGTTTGTAAATTTCTAAAATTTGCTTAATATTAGTGAAATTGTATCTTATTGTTCCATCATCTCTTATATAAACCATGAAGTATGGGTCAAGAGGATTCACTTTATCGTTTTTTAGATGTTCGGTTTTGTGTCTTAAACAAAAGATAACTCCGGGTTTGATTATATCCTGCGCGTTTAGATTGAACACAGAATTATCAATATATGATAGTTCATTAACCGCAGAAGGAACTACAGCATAAAGCCCCAGAGGAGCTTCTTCGAGCTTCATTTTATTATTCTGAATATAGTTTAGCAGTTCAATTCGAAAATCATCAAGCGTGAAATCTGTAAGTGAAATATTCTCATCCATATCTTCTAAATCTAATATTTCATCTTTTAATTTCAGGAGTTGTCTGTCTCTGTATTTTATTTCTTCTTCCAGAAGTTCTTCAATTTGTTTGGCTTCCAGAAGGTTATCTTCTGCTGTTGCAGTAATATCTACCAGCGCCATTCTTGCTTCTACTCTGTCCTTTAGCTTAATGTAACTATTCAGATCTTCAGTAGGCCAGAAATTGATGAGTTGAATGGAATTATTTCTGCTTCCAATCCGGTCAATTCGGCCAAAGCGTTGAATAATTCTCACAGGGTTCCAATGAATATCATAATTTATCAGATAGTCACAATCTTGCAGATTTTGTCCTTCTGAAATACAATCTGTAGCAATGAGAAGATCAATTTCGCCAGATTGCGGCATATTCTTCATTTTTGCTCTATTTTTGGAAATCGGAGAGAAGTTTGTAAGGATGGAATTAAATTCAGTTTGCTTGAGAAAACCCTTTGGTTGCAATGTAGATCGATTACTTTTATTTCCACCTGTTACAATTGCTGAATTCAGTCCGAATTCTGTTTTGAACCATTTATGTAAATTGACATAGAGATAATCAGCAGTATCAGCAAAAGCAGTAAATATTACTATTTTCTTATTATTATTATTAATCGGATTTTCGATTTTACTTTTAATGAGTTTTTTTAGCTCGAATAATTTTGCATCTCTAACAGGTGTTATGGATTTGGCGTTTTCGTAGATTTTTGAAAAATTATCTTTATCCGATTTTAAGTCTTTCAACCACTTTTCAAGATTCAGGTGTTTTAGTTCAAATTTTAGTTTTTTACCTACAGTAAGAATTTCTTTTATTTGTTCCGCTTCATCTTCATCGATCATATTATAATCAATCTGCATTTCAAGTTCGTACAATTCTCCACTTTCTTTTTTTTGTTGATAAGTTTCTATTCTATCAATCAAGGCTCCAATTTTATCAATTGTTCGTTTTATTGTTATTTCAAAGGCTTCGATTGAACTTTCTAATCTTTTTAAGAAGTTTATTCTCATCATAGCGACAAGGAATTTTTCACGAGTCGCCTGGTTATCAAATTCATCTTTTCTGATGCCTTTGACGTCATAGAATTTTCGGAATTTAGCATCTGAAAGATATTTGGAAGGGATGTATAAAGATAAGCGAAATTTGAGAATATCCTTGTTCAGTTCATCGTATGAAGGGAATTTTCCCATCAAATCTATCTCTGGGAATACGGAAATTGGTTTTTCTCTTTTAGGAAATTTACCGATTTTTGCAATAGTATTTTTATAGTATTTTACTACGTGTTTTCTGCTTCTGGCAATTGTTATTGCATCGAGCAACTTAAAAAAAGAAGAATCTAGCTCTTCCATTAGATGAGTGGAATGAAGTTTATGCTTTTGTTTATCATTAGCCCATTTCTGGAATTTTGTCTGAGCATTCTTCATCGTTTGTTCTATGCTTTTTATCCCTAAATTCTCAGAAAAAGATTTATCATCATCTTCGGTTATCAGGTATATTTGATTACGTAAGTCTTTTAGATAATTGTTTACGGGAGTAGCAGAAAGAAGCAATACTTTTGTTTTTACACCTTTCTTAATAACTTCATCAATTAGACGTTCATATCTGGTATATTTCCTAATGCCATCCTTTTCTTTTCCTCGTTTGTTGTTTCGGAAATTGTGAGATTCATCGATTACAATTAAATCGTAATTACCCCAGTTAATTTTATCTAAATCGATATTTCCAGTTTTACCATTAACTCTGCTTAAGTCAGTATGAGATAATACGTCATAACTCAATCGATCTCTTAATAGAGGGTTAATATCATAATTTTCTCGGAATAGAGTCCAATTTTCTCTTAATTTTTTGGGACACAGAACCAAGACTCTTTCGTTTCTGAGTTCATAATATTTTATGATTGCTAAAGCTTCATATGTTTTACCAAGACCAACACTATCGGCAATTATACAACCACCAAATCGATTAATTTTATTGATAGCTCCTTTAACAGCATCTTTTTGAAATTCATATAATGAATCCCAAATACCAGTTTCAAGAAAACCTGTTTGGTCTTTAAGTAACGTAATCTGATTTTCTTCACTCAAGAAATCCTCAAATATGTGATACAATGATTTGAAGTACACAAATTCAGGAGAGTTTTCAGCATAAAGTTGTTCAATATATTTTACGACTTTATCTTTAACATCAACAACTAATTCTTCATTCTCCCAAAGATCATTGAACCAATCGATAACTTCTTGAACATCTCTCTCATCACTCATTCTTAGGTTTAATTCCATATTTGGATTTTTTCCAAAACCTAAACCGCTATAAGTAAAATTTGAACTACCGATGACGGCATCAAAAATCTTTCTGTCAGAATATTCTTTTTCAATACAATACGCTTTCCCGTGCAGAAAACTTGATTTTTTAATGGATTTAATTTGAACTTTTTCTTTAATCCATTCAGCGCATAATTGTGAGATTTTCTTTTGCTCAAGACGTTCAGTAACAGGAATTACTAAAGAACTGTCTTCGATGGCAATCGGTTTATAATTATTATCATTTGCCACTTTTTTTATAAATTTTGGTTCACCAAATAAAAACCTTAACTCATCAATTTTATCAAGTTGATCACGCAAATAATAGTAAGCGTAAACAGTGAAATATGCAGAAACAAAAGAGGCTTTTGTTCCTATCCCCAATTTGTTTTTTAAGTATTCGTAAAGCTTACCTTTTGAGTAATTATCAATAACTACATTTTTTGACATTATAAACCTCAATCCAACCTGATTAAAATTAAATTTAAATCCTCAGGCTCCATTTTATCTATTTACACCAGATTTTTTTTACAACTACTGTCAAATGAAAACCTACGTATACTTCTTTTTTCACGTTGTCTGTAACGGTAAATTGTATGAGTAGTGGCAGATTGCGTGGTACATTCCTCTCAAGTTACAAGAAAGTTGAAGCGGGCTACAACCCTTGAATTCACTACTATCCCGGCTATTATTTTTATACATTGTTAGTGGCAGAGTTTATTCGCTCATGTGAGCTATTTTTCGATACAGTTCTAAATGTACACTTGAAAAAACATAAGGATTATTAGAATCATAATAATTCTGGTTGGCAGAGTTTTTTACGATAACCGTATTTGTTGTTGGATTTATATAAATATGTTGGTTATAGACACCTATTGCCAAGATTTCATCTTCATCTCCATCAATCAACCACCATTGATAGCCGTAACCAAAACCGGGATCTGACGAATTTTTACTTTCTGGCTGTAAATATTCTTCATCAGAATGTGTTGATGCTTCAAACCAATCTAAAGGCACAATTTGTTTTCCGTTCAAATTACCTTTGTTGAGATACAGTCGACCAAATTTGGCAAAGTCTCTAAGACAAACATTCAGACCCCCGTGAGCTAACTCTATTCCTTCTCCGTCTGTTAACCAGTATGCATCAAACTCGGT
>JAFGSC010000327.1 GCA_016934875.1 Candidatus Atribacteria bacterium | reverse complement strand
GTTACGTAAGGTATATAAAAAGTACCGAAGCCTTCACGGATTCCGGCAATGATTTTATATTTTCTGGAACGATAGAGCGACTTACTTGCTTGATTTATTTTACAGTCCTATTTTCATTATTATCATAGTTATGAAAATATTTTCTTTATTATAAAACAAAAACCTCCTGATTCAAAATCAAAAGGTTTTTGTTTATGCTCATTTTTTTGGAACCCATTGCTCCAGGATAACTTTTACTCCAGCATTAGAGCTTCCTGTAGTCATATCCATTGTCTTCACTTCACCTGGTTGAAAATCCCAATTTCTTTCCTCGCCTTTTTGTAGCGAAATTTCTAGTTTTTTTATCGGGTCTTCGTATTCTCCTTTGAAAAAAGTAACTTCGCATTGCGAAATCCCTGATGTTTCGCTATCTCCGATCATGGTCAATTTAACTTGTTTATCTTCACCGAAGAATAAGCCTTGTCCAGAATTTTCAAAGAGGTAATATTCATTTCTTTCAATCTCGTCTGTAAAAAACGATTCCTGGAGAACTGTTGCCTTAACGATACCTTGATTAATTTTTATCTCAATTCTATCGATTTTTAAACTGTTACTGAAGGAGGGTTTAGTTTTTCCTTTGGGTGAAATCGTCTTTTCAACAGTCTGGTTAGCAATAGATTCTCCTGAACGAAAGGGCGTGATGGTGATTGAGGCATCTTGATCACTCAAATTTTCTATCATTAAATTTTTTTCCAGAGAAGGAATAACCCTTACTTGCATTACACTTCCTGAGTTCAGTGTTCTTCCTACGGGTGATTCTTCTTCGATTAGCCTAATCGATGATGTCGGGCTGATAGAGGAATTTTCTTCTTCCTGCATTTGTTCGGCTGGAGAGGTTATTCTTTCATAATCTGCGGGTACCTGAAATTTTTCTTCATCCTGTACACCTACTTGTATATTGAGTAATTCAAAGATACCCTGTTCGGAATTTATCAAAGGGATAATCACTTTTACTCTTTGTTTCAATTCGGGTGAATACCAGGCTTCAATAGCGCTATTCGTGCCCTGTTGGGTATAAATATATTTTTCACATTCAAAACCGGCAATCGTTTCTCCGCCTGCTTTTTCTTCTTCGTATCCCTTAGTAATCATCTCCCAGCCGATGATAGGATTAAACAAGAACATTTCTTCCCTGGTAAATTCTTTGTAAAACTTCATTATGGGGTGTAGACCAAGATAGGATTCATCCTGTCGGTTGGCAATGATGATCATGGGTTCTTCGCTACTGTCTTTACCTTCCAGTCGGTAAAGATGATTTTTCACAAAGTAATCGAAATGATATGTTCCATCAGGTTGGGTAATTTTAATCCGGGCTGAAAATTCCTGGGTCAATGCTGAAATTCCGAATAATGCCAGATAAAAACACAAGAATAGAAGTAGGATCATATTACGAAAAAAACAGTCCTTCCTTTTCATTTTTATTTTACTCCTTTGGATTTATTTTTTTTATTTTACCCTTAATATTGATAAAATGAAAATTTTTAGCTATTTTTCATGTTTCTGAATCAAAAATAATATATTTTATAGAATTTACACTAAAGAATAATGGAAAAGATACAGGAATATAGTTATTAAGAATAAAGTATGAAGTTTCTTGAAATTTTTGATAAAATGATATTATTCTTAACATGTAAAAGAGAAAAGTATGGATATGGAAATATACTACTTTTCCGGAACAGGAAATTCATTCTATGTGGCAAAGGAATTACAAAAGAGGATCCCGGAATCCATTCTTATCCCTATAGTTAGCCTATTACATCAGGATAACATCACAACACGTGCCGATTCAGTAGGAATCATATTCCCGGTACATGCTTTAACGATTCCAATTGCGGTGAAAAGGTTCCTCAAGAAAGTTAATCTTCATTCAACAAAATACATTTTTGCCATTGCCACCCGTGGTGCTACTTTTTTTAGAGGATTTGAACTCATAGAACGGTTATTAGCTAACAAAGGGAAGCGCTTACATGCCCAATTTATTCTAACCATGGGAATGAATGACCCCAGGAGTGAATTTTATCAAAGCCCGACTCATGCTGAAATTTTGAAATTGGAAGGTGCAGTCCAGAGAAAATTAGATTCTATCATGGATTGAAACATTTCAGGAATTTTCTTGAAATTTAGGTTAAAAATTATCAGAAAATAGAGGACTCCACCTATCATTCGTCGTAATTTATTATTAATAGGTCAGTGATGAAAAGAACAGTCTGACTCTTCGGTATTTTTGTTCGTTCATCTTGAAAGAATGGATTAGAAAACTCCAAAAGGATCAGGTAAAGGGAGGTGATTTCAATGAGCGCTGAAAAGGTAGAATTTCTGATTGTTGGCTCTGGGGCAGGTGGATCTACCTTAGCTAAGGAATTAAGTAAAAAAGGTAGAAAAGTGATGGTCATCGAAAAAGGAAAGTATGAAAAAAAAGTAGGATCTTTTCAGGATTCTCTTCGTTACTATGATGGTAATCAGATAACCAAAATGCCCAGGAAATCGAAAGAAGGCATTATTATTTGGAGAGCCATTATGGCAGGTGGTTCTACGGTAGTGTCCTGCGGCAATGCTACCAGATGCCTGGAAAAGGAATTCTTGGATTTTGGGATTAACCTGGAAAAGGAATTTATAGAGGCAGAAAAAGAAATGAAT
>JAFGSC010000326.1 GCA_016934875.1 Candidatus Atribacteria bacterium | reverse complement strand
CAGGCTATCATAATGCCTGGCTTCAAAACCCGTTATTTCTACTTTTGATTCGTTCATTAATTGACCTTTTTAATTTTGACCAGATAAAGATGGCAGTCGTGTAAATGCCATTTCAGCAGATTTCGATTTTTGCAACAAGATTCAATTATTAGATGCACCAACATTAAAAAAGATTTTCAGTTAGGTAGGGATATAAAATAAATTATTCATTTCTATTCTTTGAGTTATTTTTTTAAAATGGTCAATTATTTTAACAACACTGAAGAACATCCCGAGCACAAGCATATTATCGATATTTGCGTGCCTGTCAAACCGTTGTAATTATTGACTGATTCCATCTGCTTTGGGGGGATGGAATCAGTTTATGCTAAAGGCTGATGTTTTTGTGATTAATTTGCGTTTCATCTGTTTGAGCAGGATGGCTGGATTCATGATAAGATTTTGATTCGGTTCGATACGAGGAAGGGGAATCCTTTTATGGCAATATATGGATATTCATGATCTAGTATGTAAAAACTGGTTTTATATCTGTCAATAAATATTGATATTTAAAAATAATCTTTAAGTATATATCCATCTTTTCCTAATGAAATGACCTTTACTTTCACAAAATCTCGAGAATTTCTAATTATTTCTTGAGCTGTTTTACCCTTACCATATACTAACACTCTTGTGTTTCTAAAAAGTGTCCCATCAATTACTGATTTAGAAAATACATCTGGTTTAGCATAAAGAGTGGCTTCACCTTTTCGTAATTTATATATTGCATGATCAAAATTATCAATGGATGATTCAAGCTGCGAAGTATTTATCAAAGTATCACTAATACTCATTGAAGATTCAGTAATTAAATTAGAATAGAATGCTTCTACGATCAATTTCTGATGATTATAACTATCTTTCCAAGAATCGTTTTCAGCGTATCTGAAGTATGGAATGTCTTTTTTAATACTTGTGTCTAAAATATATTTTCCTTTTTGTAAAAATTTGATTTTCCATTCAGAAAATCGACGTTTATCGCCTTTATTAATTCTTTGAACATTTCTTGCAGGTTCTAATTCATAGTATTTTTCACCAATCCTTTTATCGGTTTCGAAATCAATAATCTCTAAAACACTACTGAATTCAGATTCCATACCTTGGTTTTCAATATATATATTCAGAGTTACTGTATTCCCTACTGGGAGTGAAGAATACTCTACTTGGGCTGTGTGCTTCCATGCTTCGGATGTACCATCTATAGGAGCAAGCACCTCAAAATCACGATCTGTATTTATTACTTTTTTATCTATTCCCATTTTTTCAATTCTTATTTTAAACCATCCTTCTATAACATGACTAGCTGTAACTGGAATATTTAAATCAATGCTTCCTCCTCTGAGAACCAGACTATTTGAATGGGTTAAATCAATTCTCCTTTCTTGATTTTTCTTCGTTTTCTCATAAATTTTATTACATATATTTTCTTTTTCTCCGTTTCTATTAATTCTATAAATAGTTAGGTCTTCTGTTTCAACATTGAATTGACATCGGAAGGGTACATAAAATTCTCTATTCCAATCTTCAATTCTGTTTGGAAACTCTATTTTATTTCCGTATAAGAGATTAAATTGAATAGACTTGATGCTTTTTTGCTGAGCTGAATAGTATGTTAAATAACCAATAAAAAAAGCAAAAAATACTGATATAAAGCCAAATATTATACCATAGGCAAGCTTGTTTTTAGGCAATTTACGAAATAATTGAAAATATAATGATAATACTAAAGATAAAAATACTAAGATGCCCTGTATTAGACCATCAAACATGATTTCTCCTCATTAATTATTTAATTTCATGGGAAGTTAGAAAATATTAGTTTTAAAAATTGACACTCAAGGTTAAAAATGTAGCGTGCCCTAAAATATATATTTTTTTCTAGGTATAAAATGATTTTTTTATTAAAATCTATCAATGAGAGTTTTGCTTTAGATTTCTAGTAAAAATATTTTTATTGTTGTAGTTATTATATAAATAAGTTTCAGTAGTACAATATTAAGACCTTATTGTTAATCGTCAATAATTTAACAAAAATTTGCTTAATTGTCAATAGAAATTTTTTAAAAAATTTATTTATTAAAAAAGGAATGGGATTAGAAAAAAAAAAATTTTATCGTAAAATCACGGTTGTCACATAACGGCGAAATCGGTTGTTAAGCCCGCTTAAATTAAAATACAAATCTAAAATTATAAAAAGAAATAATTACCACTTTCCAAAATGTTAAATTCCAAACGGACAAGGTCGGAACATAAAGGTATTAAATAAAATTAATTTGAAGCCTCTTTCCTAAAATCAGAGCCGCACGTTCTAAAGTCTGGAGCGTAACCGATTCATTCTGGGGATCAAGTAATCTATCAATGGAAGAGCGGCTGGTTTTCATTTTTTTTGCCATAGCTGTTTTGGAAAGATTGTGCTTTTTCATTAATTCAGCGATCTGGTAGGCTATAACTCGCTTTATGGCGTTCGCTTCGACTTCAGCAAGCAAGCATTCTTCCTCGAGAAAATCATCGAAGCTGCTGCCTATATGTTTATTAATCATAACTACTGACTCCTGATTTCTGCATTTCTCTTTTTAGCTAGCATAATGTCGCCAGTCATCGCATAACGGGTTGATCGGTTGTTAAGCCAACAACTTAAATCAAATCCTAAATTAAAAGAGGATGGAGGACACCCTGGTTGGCATCCATTTATTTGCGCATTAGAATGTTGAAGCCAGCTTGCTTAAAATGATCATCAGTAGTTAGCGCATCAGTAGTTTTATTATCTTTCATCACCACAAATGAAATGCAATCCACCAAACTCCAGGCTTTGTCCTGATACTTTTCGTACATTTCAAATCCTTTATTGAACAGTTGTGAATTCAAGTCAACGATCACGACTTCATTCGAGGTACGAAAAGCCTTGATTGTCTCGATAGCTTCTAGCTTGTAATCCTTAGCCAGGGCATTGCCTATTTCCAACAGAACAGCTTCTGTCATTAGCAATGGGGCATTTTCATATTTCCTGGATAATTCCAATGCTTGATCATGATATTGGTCTTTTTGGTTAACCAATGCAACGACAAATGCCGTATCGACAAAGATTCTATTCATTGGTTTTGTCTCCCGCAACATATAAATCGGCGGTCTGAGAAAAATCGCTCGGAGCAGAAATTTTAATATTTCTCAATCTAGCCATTAGACTCTGGTTTGACTTTGCCTTTTGCCTGCTAGCTTCAAAATCTTTGATTATTTTGTAAAGCTCGCCCAGATAAGGTT
>JAFGSC010000325.1 GCA_016934875.1 Candidatus Atribacteria bacterium | reverse complement strand
TGTTAAAAAATGAACGAAGATATGCATTGATAAGTGGTATGGTTTTCAACTGAAATTTGGTATGGTTTTCAACCGGTATATACAATCATTGACGAGACCTTGTTACAGCTCCTCCAGGCACAGATGATAGATCTTGAAATGTATCTTGAGCAGACCTCGCTCCCATTCGCTGATAAACTCCTGGCCGCTGTAAGGCAACGTAAAGAGCAGATAGCAAATGGAGAAGGCGTAGCAGGATTACCGCCAGAGATAGCGCAGCAGGTTACACAAAGCGCAGATCCCAAAGCAATAGAAATGGCTAACAGGTTCATGGAACGTACTGGCAAAAAAGCATAAGGTTAGTTAGTGGATTAGGTTTAATTTTTAGGGTTGAATCCCGGTACGGTTCTGAGAGAGGTTTAGGGGCGAAACTCCCCTTTACCTACTCGACTAGTTCATTTTCAACCATTTATGCATCATTGACTCACTATTTTTTGTTTTTCAGAGGCTAAAAATTAGAACATCGGAGTGGGAAGGGCTGGAAAGCTCTTTGGCAATTCTTGGTCTGAGAAATGACTTTGAGCGATTTGCCAATGTGCCAGAAAGCGAAGGGAAGGTAATAAGTTCTAAAGCGCTAGATAATAAGTTAGCTACAGTTCAATACTATCTCGTTCATCGTCAGGATTTATACCTTCACTAGCAAAAAAAGCTTCATCGCCCATTATCATTTTTTTTTCTTTAAAGTAGGAAAAATAATCTCTCCAAAAATCATGTCTTTGCTGTATTGCATTTTTTTCACCCGCTGCCTGAGTTAAACTTGTCTGAAAGTTCAATATTCCCCTATATGCTTTATTCATATCTAAACCTTGTGATATTTGCCACTTTTTAGTTTTAAGGAATTTAATGAAAAAATTTACAAAATCGTTAATTTCTGAATCTTTATTCAACAACTGTAATTCACTGATGAATAAAAATACTGATACTGCTAATGCTTTATTATTGATATAAACTAGGTTTGTTTTAAAGTGGTCCGAAATAACTTTAAGTGTATTCTTTGTTTCATCAATTAACCTTTTATCTTCTATAGAGAATTTTTCCTTTTCTTTAAAAAATTCTTGCAAATCAAGATATCTGGAACGATGGAATTCATTAGTTTCCTTCTTACTGAAAGCGTTTAATAATATTTGAGCAGCAACTTCTTCTCGGCCAAAACGACCTTTCCTAATTCCGGTATTATTAAAAAACTCCATTTCTATTAGTCCATCAGTTGCTTTACTAAAAATTAAATCGCGCATATCACCTCTCATCGCGTTCAATTTTTCACCAGCTCTTAAAGGGGCCCCTAATTGTAAACGAATGAATTGAAGGTTTAATTCCTCTTCCTCTTCAATATTTGAAATAAAGACAATGTTTAGTTCATAATTCATGAATTGATTTTGATATAGCTCGTCTAAATAATCAAATCTTTTCTGGTCTATTTTATTAAGGAATCCTTTATCATCATATAATTCATTATCAATTTTACTATGAAAATTATTATCAGGGTCTATATGATTAATTCCTAAGTAAGACCAAATAGCATTTATTCTCTGTTGACCATCAATACAATCGTATTTATCATCTTCTCTTTTGAAAAGGTAAATTGAGGCTATATCAAATCCACGAAAAATGGAATCAATTAATCTTTGTTTTTTAACTAGTTTCCATATGGAAGGTTCTCTTTGAAATTCCGGAAATTCAATATTATTTGTGTTTTTTGATAACCAGTCAATTGTACATTTGATCTTACCAATTTTATTATAATCTTTTTCCATTATCATATTTTTAACTAAAATTTTCTAAAAATTTATTCTTTGTTCTCAAACTTCTGTATGTATTTTGAAGGTCAAATCTTTTTGCTTTAAGCCATAATTCAAAGATATTCAATTTCTTTGAAGCATCACTTAATAAATCATCCTTGACATATTTAGGAAGGATAGCACTTTTAAGATTATATACATCAATAAGATAGTTATAAATCTCGGGTATCTCTATTAAAGTTTTAATGGTTAGATATGGATAATCATTTTTTATCTTTTCACCAATATCAACAAAATCAATGATTTCAATTTCAAAAGGTTGGATCTTTTTAGAAAGACGAAGGGATGTATAAATTAATGGGATTAATCCCCAGTCATTTCTGTTCAAAGAACATCCTATAACTCTTAAAATCTCACATTCCATTAAGAAGTCAAAAGCCTTACCCCATAAAATATTAAAAGGGTAATTATCTTTTTTCTTCTCAATGCCCGGTGGAATCCACAGCGCATCAGCACTTTTCAGCTTCTTTGTTTTTCTTATTTTCACAGGTCTAGTGTTCACCCAGTTAAATGAACCGTGCAATTTTAATACAGGGATATATTTCTTCTTTATTCTTTTTTTATCAATTAAATAATCGACATCAATATTAAGATGACTTTTTAAAGTTTGTTCAAATAAATCTTCATAGTTTAATGTTAAAACACAAATTACTTTTTCTTCTTTTTTTATTCTATGAAAGTCAAATAAAACCGAATATAAATTTGGTTTAAAATTTTTGTCATCAATATTATCTATAATATCCTTTGTTAAAGTGACAATTGCATCATGATAATATCTTTTTATATTCTGTGTGTAAACGGGAAATAACAATGTTGGTTTTTTGGCAATTAATAATGTTGGTATTTTAGCAAATAACGATGCAGGTTTTTTAGCAAAT
>JAFGSC010000324.1 GCA_016934875.1 Candidatus Atribacteria bacterium | reverse complement strand
ATCGATTACCGGGAATAGATGCTTTTTTTCTTGCCATTTTTTTACCATCATACTTCTCCTTAAGCATTTATTATAACAGAGAATAAAAATCATGTGTGAATAATTTTTTTAAAACATTTAAAAACAGATTAGCCTGATGAGCGATATTGCAGTATGCGATCCATTCAATGAATTGAGCATGAACCAGGAATCCAAGGCTGACCAATAAGGCGCTTTAGGTCTGTTTTATTGAGTAAAAATTCCTAGGAAATACCCAAAGTTTAAATCCTGATTTTTGAGATGATCCTATCAGTGAATCTATAGAAACCATGATTTTTTGCAGAGTGTTAAAGACAGATAAAGAGTTGACACTCATTTTATTCAATGTTAAGATTTAATTAATAAAAATATTAAAATGATACAAAATAAGGCTAGATAACGTGATATAAGCAGCATAAGTATTAGACTTCTAAAGACTATTTGGATTGTTTCATAGCAAGTCATGATGTATTTCTATAGAATAATTTTATTAAATGAATCAAGAAGGAATTTTCAATACTTATTAAATATCATAGGTTATTTTGCCTTTTTTTGTTTTTGGAAAAATTTGGGAGGTGATAGGATTCAGCTAATTTTTGATTAGGAGAAAACTAGAATTCTTACGGATTTAAGAATAAAAAATAGGAGGGAAAAATGGTCAAAAGAAGTTTATTTATTAGTATTATGGTCATTGTTAGCTTGTTTTTGCTTTTCTTTTTAGGTCAATTCAGCACAGTACTAGCTCAATCTAAGGGAGAATTTATCATCTATGGTAGCGGTGAAGAAGAATATGTTTCTGTTGCAGTAGAAGAGTTTACCAAAGCTACCGGCATTAAAACGCAATATTTAAGGCTTTCTACGGGAGAATGTTTCAATCGTCTAAGGGCTGAAAAAGATAATCCCCAGGCGAGTGTTTGGTTTATGGGTCCGGGCGATGTATACCGGGTTGCAGCCACAGAGGGATTACTACATCCCTATATCTCTCCGTCTGCAAAAAATATCGATCCTTCCTTAAAAGATCCTGATGGTTATTGGACTACTTTTGTGCTTGTTCCTTTTGGGTTTGTTAGCAATAAGGATCTTCTGGATAAAGCAGGGCTTCCTATCCCAACATCCTGGTACGATCTTTTAGATCCGCGATATAAAGGTCAAGTCGTTTTGTCCAATCCTTTTACTTCCGGAACAGCATATACAGTGTTAAGTTCTTTAGTGACTTTGATGGGTGAGGATGAAGCCTTTGACTATCTAAAAAAATTGAATGAAAATATTTTACAATATACTCAATCAGGCTCTGCGCCAGGTCGTATGGCAGGAAACGGTGAAGCATTGGTGGGAATTATCTTTATTTCCAATGCCGTAGAACAGCAAAAGCAGGGTTATCCTCTAACGATTAGTACCCCTAAAGAAGGTGTGGGTTATTCTCAGGAACTGACGGCAATCATTGCTGGTGCACCTGCTTTAGACGATGCAAAGGCTTTTATCGATTGGATTTTGAGTGAAGACGGACAGAAAGTTATGCAGGGACATTTTACAACCTTTATTTATTCTAATCCGGCTATTACCACAGATCCGGAAACAGCCTATATTTTCGACAATTTAGAGCTCATTGATCGGGATATGGTATGGGCGGCTGAGCAAAGTGAGCGCTTAAAAGAGAAATTCCATACAGAAATAGCCTTGATAAGATAAGACTTTAAGAATAATTTTATAAAAAGTTTTACTTAGGATTATTGAAAATCCTAAGTAAAACTTTTTGTGAGGAAAATACAAATGAAGAATGCCGATGAAGGTAATGCATTGATTTTTATGAAATTCAAAAAAAATCTTGAATCTTATTTTATCCCCGTGGGAATTCTATCAATGCTGATTTGGATTGTAATTTTTATCCTTTATCCCTACATTAGTATGTTTTTATCCTCGATATATACTCATGGGAAATATACTTTGGAGTATTTTAAATATTTATTATCGTCCCAATACCATTTTAAAATCTTTGTCAATACTCTGCGATTAGGGCTTACCACAGCGTCTATAGCAACACTTCTTAGCTTTTTATTAGCTTTTGGTATGACTCAAGTAAAAATAAAAGGTAAGAATTTTTTGCACTTCGTCTATCTTCTACCTACGATTACTCCTCCTTTTCTATTTAGCTTATCCATCATTATCCTATTTGGTAGGAGAGGAATTATCACCCATTCTCTGTTGAATTTATCAACGAATATCTATGGATACAAAGGATTGGTGCTTGCCCAGACTTTAGCTTTTTTTCCTTTTGCTTATCTACTCTTAAGAAGTCTTTTAGCAAACCTGAATCCTTCATTAGACGAAGCCGCTCTTGTGCTTGGTGCAAATCATTGGAAAAAATTCAAAACAATTACATTTCCTTTAATGCTTCATGGTATCGTTGGTGCTTTTTTATTAGTTTTTATGTTTTCTCTGACAGATGTCGGTAATCCAATTATACTCGGTGGCGATTATTTAGTATGGGCATCTGAAATTTATATCAGTGTCATTGGGCAGTATAATCTTTCCTTGGGAGCAGCCATGGCTTTAACTTTAATTATACCTATTACAGCGTTATTTTTCTTCCAGAAGTATCTGGAGGATAAGAAAAGCTTTGCGATGATTACCGGGAAACCCTCTCAAAGTAAACTTAGCATTGAAACCCCCTTGGTTTCTAAACTATTCAACCTATTCTTTATTTTATTTGCCATATTTATTATTACTCTTTATCTTATGATATTGAGCGGTGCAATGACAAAATTAATAGGGATTGATTATACATTCACTCTAGTGCATTTTAGCACAATATTTGGACGTGCTAGCAGAGGATTCGGAACGATCAAGGATACTTTAATATTGGGAGGAATAGCCACTGTTATTGGAACAATTTTCGTCGTCATATTAGGATACATACTCGTAAGAAAAGAAAATTTGCCTGCAAAGAAAATCCTCGATTTTTTCCTTACTATACCTCTGGCGGTGCCGGGAGTTGCGACCGGTATTGCTTATGCGATAGGATTTAATAAATATCCCTTTGTTTGGTCAGGAACTGCCTTCATTGTCATTGCTATTTTGGCAGTTCGAGTCATTCCTTATGGTCTGAGAGTCATTATCAAAGGAATGAAACAAATTGATGTATCGATCTTGGATGCATCTTATATTTTAGGAGCTAATGATTTTAATACTTTTATCAAAATAGTCCTTCCACTAATTAAAGATAGTATTATCGCTTCAATTATATATAGTTTTACAAGATGTATCACTACTTTGAGTGCAGTTATTTTTGTCGTTTCGATCAATTGGGATTTAGTGAGTGCAGCAATATTGAATAAAGTAGAAGAGGGCAAGGTAGGGCATGCGGCAGTTTATGGGGTAGTGGTAACTTTTATTGCGATTGCACTGAATTTAATTTTAGTAACCTATGGACGAAAAAAAGAGATTGAAGCTTGAAGGAGATAAGCTAAAATGAATAGATATGACGGTGATAGTTTAAAATTAAAGATCAACATTAAACCTAAAAGCGTTGAAATTAGAAACCTTAGCAAGACTTATGTGAAGCATAGAAATAAAGGTGATTTTAATTATGCGGTAAGGAATATTAATCTTTTTGTAGAACCAGGAGAATTAGTCACTCTTTTAGGTCCCTCAGGTTGTGGAAAAACCACAATATTACGGTGTATCGCAGGATTAGAAGAACTTAGCGAAGGAGAGATATTTATTGATGGTAAGAAAATTAATAATCTCCCTCCTTACCAGCGCAATTTGGGTTTGGTTTTTCAGAACTATGCACTTTTCCCGCACCTGACTGTTTTTGATAATTTAGCCTACTCTCTCAAAATGAAGGGAGCTTCTAAAGAAAAAATAAAAAAAGCAGTGGAAATCATTATTCAGATGTTAAATCTTGGAGGTTATGAGAATCGGTTACCTCAACAACTCAGCGGAGGAGAGCAGCAAAGAGTAGCTTTGGGTAGGTCACTTGTATCTGAGCCACAAATACTTCTGTTGGATGAACCTCTATCCAATTTAGATGCAAAATTCAGAGAAGAACTAAAAGGAGAATTGCGAAAAATAATAAAAGCCTTAGGAATTACTTCTATTTATGTTACCCATGATCAAGCAGAAGCAATGAGTATCGCTGATAAAATTGTGGTAATGAAAAAAGGCAATATAGAGCAGATAGATGAACCGGTGAATATTTACAGATATCCCTCAACTGAATTTGTTGCTAATTTTGTGGGGAAAGTCAATCTCTTACCTGCTAAATTAATCAATATTGAAGGAGAATCTATCTTAATCGACTTATTTGGAAAAGAAATACAAACAAAATTAAGCAGTAAAGTACAAAACAGATTCGCTAAAAATGATAAGGTATACATCGTAGTTAGACCGGAGGACTTTGATTTAATTTCTAAGAGTGACAATGATTGTCTAATCAAGGGAAGAGTTGATTCCGTTGATTTTCAAGGTGAGTTGATTAAATATAAAATAAAGTCTGAACATGGGATGATCCTTTTTGTTTCTATACAAAATAAAGTGGAAACGATGTTCATCGATGAAAGTAAAGAAGTCGGAGTTAAATTTAATCTGAACCCCCTTTTCCTTATGCCAACTGATTCTTAAAGGGAAAGCTAAGCAGCTTTATTATGACGTGATAGAATTACCGTTTTTTTATTTTTTCCCCAAATTTAAATAGGCTTTTTTGTTTTTTGTCCGAATAACATTACTCCCCAAACACCGGCGATAATCATCAGTGCACCAACCGCTTGGTACCAGGCAAATGCTTCTCCGCGAAAAAGAACACCTCCCAGGAT
>JAFGSC010000048.1 GCA_016934875.1 Candidatus Atribacteria bacterium | reverse complement strand
TACCTTTTTTAAGGAGGTTTCAGGCCTTCTAAAAAAATAGTTTCATTCATGAAAATGATCAATAACCTTCAGACAGATTAACTTGGTTATCTGGACGTTCCCCATTAAATATTTTAAGAATATTTTGATAAACTGAGCTTATATTCTCTTCAATTGCCTGATCCGTGTAACCTGCATTGTGTGGTGACAGAATGACATTGTCTAATTCGTGAATGGGATATTGACTTGGATATTTTTCGGGATGATTCTTATCTGGGTATTGATACCAGGTGTCAATCGCTGCTCCGGCCAAATAACCATTCTTAAGATAATAGTATAAAGCCTCCTCATTGACAACTCTCCCTCTGCCTATATTAACAAGATATTTGCCTTTCATCTTTCTGAATAGCCTGTCATCAAACATATTTTCAGTCTTGGGGGTGAGCGGCACTGCAAGGATAATAAAATCAGAATTCTCTACGACATAATCCAGCTCTCCAGGTGTTCCCAAAAAAGTCAATCCGTACTCTTTTTGTACAAGTCCTTCTTTTTGAACCCTCCGTTTGATCGCATAAACATTCATCCCAAAAGCCAATGCTTTTTTGGCAATTTCTAAACCTATAGCACCTAATCCAATAATGCCTATATTTTTCCCATAGAGTTGCATCGTAGGCTCCTGGCTAACAAATCCATGCCATTTCCCATTTCTCAAATCATGGTCATAGGGAATGATTTTCTTTGTTAGAGCCAGTAACAGGGCAAATGCATGCTCTGAAACAGCATGATGATTCGCATGGGTATTACAGACAGCTGTTTGAGGAAATTTCTGAAAGACTCTTAGATCTTGTTTATCTATTCCGGCAAATGGTATTTGGAAAAGTTTAAGTTTCTTGGCAATCAAGAGGTCTTTTTCCGTCAATTCCCCACCCACGATGACATCTGCTTGAGCGATTTGACTTTCTATACCTTCCTTTGACTGACAAGGAAAATCAATATCCATGGGCAATTTTTTTTCAAGATTCAACCGATTCAATATTTCCTGCCATACCCTCTGGCTCACCATTTTGCTTAAGATTAATATTTCTATACGCTTGTTTTCTTCTTTTGGCTTTTCCGACTGTTGCTCTTTCATCTTGAGATATTTCCGAACCGCTACAATATGCTTGCATTCTAAATTCCACTCTTTACAATGGTTCTGAAAATCATAACAATCGCATTCTGGAATTTCTAAATTCACATGGTATACCTTTTGACTCTTTTGGTTTTTCACTAAATAATTGTTCCCGTCCACCATGACTTCAAGGTCATTAGAAGCCATTGCCCTTTGATTCTGCTCTTCTTTTATTAATAGCTTTCTGGCCAGGCTGTCAGCCAAGTGATTTTCTTCTCTTCGATTCCAAACAAAAAATACAGGGGGCTTTATCTGTTCGAGTAATTCCTGTATTTTTTGGTAGAGTAAGATTATTTTGGGATTTTTCACTTTGAATTGTTTATTTAATTGCTTTACCAGTAATTGGCTATCACAATAAAACTCAATCTGGTCAGCCAACATATCTTTGACTTCTTCCAAGCCTCGAATCACTGCATGATATTCTGCCATATTATTGGTACCTACCCCAACAATTTCGTTAACCTTGCTGATTAATTCACCATCACGGTACACGACAACACCAATCGCCATTTTACCCGGATTAGGCATACACGAACCGTCAACACGTACTAAAATTTTTGTCATATCAACACCTTTTCCCATGATTTTAGAAATCTCTTCTACTCTTAAATCTTTCTTCCAAAAATTTCTTTAAATGTTTTAATTCACTCATATAAAATACTTTCTTTTCCTCTTCATAAATCCTAATCCAGGGTCCAACCTCAAAACGGAATAAAATGACTGTTTTACCATGGTTCAGTGCAAAGGCAATTTCCGAAATTGTCCCTGCTCTGCCGGGTAAAGCAATAATGATATCACTCGTGAGCACATTAATCACATTCCTAGCCATTCCCAGGCCGGTAACAATGGGGATATCAATATATTTAGATGCCCATTCAGGGTCATCCGTTGGTAAAATGCCGAGTGTTATTCCTCCATTTTCTTTAGCCCCTTTTGCCGAGGCCTCCATAACGCCTGAACTTCTTCCTCCATTTAACAGTATCCATCCTTCCTGTGCAATCAATGCCCCTACCTGGTAGGCATACTCTTCGTCTTCCGGATGGACAAATGTTGATCCTCCCATTACGCCAATAATAATCTTTCGAATTGTTCTGTCCTCCTATGCCTGCTATCCCTATTTCTTTTTGGAGTATAATATTAAAAATAGATCCATCGGATGAGTTTTTACTTATTTATTATAATCTATTGTTCGCTGATTTACCAAGAATTTGACATTTTTAAATATTTCGTTAAAATGTTGTAAGTGGAAAACTAAGTGATTTAGATTTTTCTTACCGGGAGCAAAAAATGGATGAAAGAATACAGTACGCATTTGAGCATTCTGAAACTTTAAAATGGCCTAAGCAGCTTCTTTCTTCTTTTGGTTCATCCGAAATTCATTATCATGTACTTACGGAACCGGTTTACCAGGAATTCAGCAAAAATGAGAATGAAACGGTTGTCAGGGAAGGTAAAGTAAGTTGGTTTCGACCACAGTTATTAACTCCGAACTATATTCTTAGAATTGAAGGCTTTAGTGAAGAGGCCAGGAACGCCCTTTCGTCTCTTGCCGATGAGATTCCTGATCTAGCAAGTATTCTATACCGTTTTCAGTTCAAAAGAGAAGTTGATTCCATGAATTTTGTATCAGGAAAGCTGGAATCTGTAGCTGAAAGAATTGCGAAAGATATTGACCAAAGAGGTGACAACCTATCCGCCATTATCAAAGGAGTAGGTGACTTGTGGGACATTTCCCTTTCTAAATTTATTCTGGATATGATGACTCGCAGTGCCAGCCAATCTCAGTTTCCTGATCTCAGAAG